>NZ_JBTYYZ010000012.1:0-46152 GCF_054881455.1 Companilactobacillus sp. FL22-3
AATTTATAATCTGCAAAACACAGTTGCTTTTCTTCGTATTTAGGATTAGTATTTTGCATGCTATATTTCAATAATTAGCGTTGGAGGCAAGCAAATATGAATAAGCAACTAGAACGTGTTTCTTTTGCGGGGGCACTTGTTACTTTAGGAATTGTGTACGGTGATATTGGCACTTCACCATTGTATGTTATGAATGCATTGATTGGTGACGCCGGTAAAATGGGAAATATTTCTCCCGATTACGTGATTGGATCGATCTCGTTGATTTTTTGGACATTAATGATTATTACAACGTTGAAGTATGTTGTAATTGCAATGCAAGCCGACAACAAGCATGAAGGCGGTATTTTTGCTTTATATGCCTTAGTTCGAAAAAATGCAAAATGGTTAATTTGGCCAGCTTTGATTGGTGGGGCGGCTATTTTGGCCGATGGAACATTAACTCCTGCAGTAACTGTGACTTCAGCCATTGAGGGATTAAAAAAACAACACCTTGGCCCTGTGGTGTTTAGTAATTCTCAACATAACGTCTTGATTATCACAACAGTTGTTTTACTCGTATTATTTATGATTCAACGTTTTGGAACAGGTGTGATTGGGAAATCCTTTGGACCAGTGATGATTTTATGGTTTGGCTTTTTGGCTGTCTTTGGAATCGTTAATCTAATCAATTATCCAATGATATTGAAGGCTATTTCTCCCTATTATGCAATTAAGGTACTCTTCAGTCCAGTTAACAAAGTGGGAATCTTTATACTTGGAAGTATCTTTTTGGCAACCACAGGAGCAGAGGCTTTATATTCCGATATGGGTCACGTTGGCAAGCAGAATATTTATGTAACATGGCCACTAGTATATAGTACCCTATTTTTAAATTACTTAGGTCAGGGTGCTTGGATAATTAGACATGCAGGTGATACTGCTTACAGGAACTTATCGAACTTAAATCCCTTTTATGAAATGCTCCCCGGAACTTGGCGCCTAGTTGGCATTTTGCTAGCCACACTCGCTGCAATTATTGCCTCTCAAGCGTTGATTACGGGTTCTTACACTTTAGTCGATGAAGCAATTGGCTTAAAATTTTTACCTAGAATGGTTATTAGACATCCAAGTAATATAAAAAATCAAATTTATATTGCAACTGTTAACTGGATACTATGTATAATAACAATTAGTGTAGTCTGGTTCTTTGGTAGTTCACAAAAAATGGAGGCCGCGTATGGTTTAGCAATCACTATTACCATGCTTATGACTACTGTGCTTTTGCATGAATTCTTAAAGAAACACCTGGCTAAGGGAGCAGCACTTATAATTGCCTTGTTTTTTGGTTTTATTGAGTTAATCTTTCTAATTTCAAGTTTGGTTAAGTTTATTCATGGCGGTTATGTTACGTTAACAATCATGTTGGGCATTCTTTATATTATGTGGCTTTGGTACTTTGGAAATAAACGAAGAGACCATTATGAGAAAGAAAGCGAGTATGTTTCACTTCTTGACTATCGTGATCAACTCTCTAAATTAAGCGAAGACAATACAGTACCTTTGTTCACGACTAACTTAGTGTATATGACTAAAATTAAGGGTGATTACCAAATTAAGCGTAGTACCATGTATTCTATTCTCGACAGACAACCTAAAAGAGCTAAAGTTTATTGGTTTGTTACAGTCAATGGAACCAATGCGCCTTATGAAAGTAATTATACAGTTGATTTACTTGAGACGCATAATGTTGTTAACGTTCAATTTTACTTAGGGTTTAGGAAATCTCAATCCGTTAGTGTCTATTTACATCAAGTTGTAAATGATCTAGTGGAAAAAGGTATTTTAGAACCACAAATACCCACGTATTCAACAGAGCGACAACGGAAAGTCGGCGACTTTAAGTTTGTTATTATAAAGGAACAACCAGCAGATTTAATTGTCAATGATAAGTTAAGCTCGTTAGATAGAAGATTGATTGGCGGGCGCATCTATTTGCAGAAAATTACGGCCTCACCTATTTCATGGTATGGTTTGGAGTTTAGCAATGTAATAGAAGAAAGTTCTCCGTTATTTATTAATCAAGATCAGGATCAATACTTAATCCAAAAGAAAATTTATCATCGAGGCAGATTAAGTAAGACTGAAAAATGAGTATGCAGTAGTTTAAGTGCAACAACTAAGTTAGAAAAATTATATTTAGTTTTAATTAATGGTCTGATCTCAGTACTTTACTGAGATCAGACCATTTTATGGAAGTTTGTCAAATGGTGTTGAAGGATAGTTTCTATCCTTTGGAGATCTCCTCGTGTGGGAGATCTTTTTTGTTGTTTTATTAGTTGCGGCGTTTAATCTGGTGTGTTGTCTGAATATCGTACTTGAAGGCATAACAAATAAGCCTACCATCGTGACGTTATTGTAGTAGATAATCTAGGCAATCAGCTGGTAGACGCGTGTGAACATATTGGCCTGATTGGAGGAGCCATAACAAGCACGTTTGAGCTCCTTGATCTTACGGTTGATGCCCTCTATCGGTCCATTAGAGTAGGACGATTTGGCGGCGTTAATTACTCCATTAAGATTCTTTCGTAGGGTATGCATGGCCGTATCTAGGGGCGTGCCGTTAGGCTGATAGTTAGTGATGATATTCTTGAGTTCATCAGCGTGACGCCCCATCAAAGCATCGTGGAGATCGATGTAGGTTTCATAAGCTGTTTTGAAGGCCGGAAACGTATTGGTTCCAATATCAATAGCGTTCTGTTCGGTCGAGTACTCATTCAGGCCGAAGAGGTAGCGGCTCTTTTGTGCGTCAGGGTTGGCCTTGTGGAATAGGCGCCATAGTGATTTCAGTACTTTATATTCCCGCAAATGCTTGTCGAGTTGCTTTAAACATTGAGTGCGAATGGTATCCATCGTCCGGCCCATTAATTGAATAATGTGGAACCGATCAATAATGAGTTCGGCGTTAGGGAATAGTTCGTGCACGAATGCCTGATAGGAGGCGTTCATGTCCATGATGACGCGTTGAATCGCGGCCCGTTCTGCGGTGCTGTACTGACTAAGAGAGAACTGTTTGATGGTTCTATTAAGGCGGTCGCTAAGTACTTTAACTGATTTGTGAGTGTCGGCGTCAATGCAAATAAACGACATGGAGCCGTGCGTGGAACGGAATTCATCAAAGCATAGATTAATCGGTAACCGGCGGCTCGCGTGTGGATGAATATTAGCCGTCAAAATACGCTGAACTGAGTTTGTCGAAATACCGGTGAGACTGGCGATAGTCTTAGCCGGGAGTGATTTACTGGCTAGCTTCAGCACATGAGTCGCTAGTCCGTTACCGATGGCGTGGTTGGTTGATGCCACTGGAGTGGTGGCCGTACAAGTGCTATGGCAGTTACTACAACGCCAGCGTTGCTTGTTTAGCTCTAGAATTACGGGCCGGTCCATGGGTCCTGCAATGTGGACATGAGTGAGCTTGTGTCCGTTAGGGTGCAACGTATTGTATCTACAGCTGGGACAGCGCCTGAGTGTATAGGTAAGCTCTGCCTGGATGACCAAATACTTTTTGCGACCCGAGCCCCGACCATGAAATTCATCACGAGTACCGAGCACCTGAATGTTTGTGTCTGTAATTCCCAGTAATTTAAGTGTATTATCTAGTTGAGACATCTATTCCTACCCCGCTTATCTTGAGTTTCGTCGCTTAAAGCATAGCACTAGGGAGGCTTAGATGCCTTTTTTTGTTATCAAAAAGGGCCTAGTACTTTTGGAATGGAAATACTTTCCAACACCAAAAATTCTAGACCCAATGGTTCCACCACTAATCGTCAAGGTATCGTTCGCAATTTGCCAAGTGACACCTCCGTCAAGGGTGCCGCTGTTATTGTCCTCTGCTTGGTCTTGAGTGGCAATAGTTGTGATCGGTGATGTTTGGGTCGTGGAAGTGGGGCTGGTGGTAGCAAAAGCTGGCTGCATTGGCGGTGAAGGCTGGTGCGATACTGCCAAATCCTAATAGGGTTGAAGCAGAGATCATGAGTAGCTTTGATGTTAATTTCATTGATTAATCCATCCTTTTTCTATTGGTTTTTATCCGGTAAAATATTGTATTTGGTGACTAAGCGGTGAAACAGCTTCTCCCATGGTTTGTAAAATAGCGCGATGAGAAAGGCATTGGATGCTGCGTGGAACGTGTCAAATGGAAAGAAACTGGCCGCAAAAGCCAAGATAAAACTCTTGATGGTCAGCGGTGATACGTAGGCCAGGGCGTACCAGAGGTCCATGATCCAGCCAAACAAATAGCCCCAGACGCAGGCAAACACGATCATAAAAATCAGACTATGGGACAATCGGGCCTTCATGAAGAGGCCAGCGGTTAACCCCATTAAGCCCCAGGCGACCATCTGCCAAGGCGTCCATGGTCCTTGACCCATAAACATGTTGGAAACCAGTGCCGTGGTAGATCCTGTGATAAAGCCCAGTTCCGGGCCGAGACTGACACCGCTTAGAATTACGACGAAGCTGGCTCCCTGCACACCAGGAATGGCTCCCAGTGGGACCCGGGTGGCAACCGCCAACGCAATCAAAACGGCGACAAACATCAACGTTTGGGTGCTGATTGGATCGTGTTCGAAGCGCCAGTACGCGGGTAAAAGGCTACAGATTAGGCACATAAAGCTAAATAATAGGTAGTGCTTTCCCTTCAATAAGACAATGAATAGAAGAAAAATAAACATTAACAGTAACGCAATTAATAACCGATACCGGTTGAGTAACGAAGATTGTTTCAAGTAACACTCACCCCCTTTCTGGATGGTTCGCCAGCTTCAGATCGACTGGCAGTAGGGCGTCCTTAACCTGATCACGGGCAATCCGGTTAATTGGCGTGGTGAAGAAAAAGTTATCGGCAAAAAATGATTGCGTGGCAAGCAGCGTGTTGAGATAGCCATCAAACATAAACGTGCATTTGTCGGCAAATTTAGCACAGAATTCCATGTCGTGGCTGGCAATCACAATGGTCATACCGGCTTGTTGGTACTGTTTCAGCAGGTTGCCCACCTGAATTTTGGTGTAGGGATCCAGTCCCTTGGTTGGCTCGTCCAGAACCAACAGATCAGGGGTCGCCATCAGTGCGATTGCTAATCCAACCAGCTGTTGTTGGCCGCCACTAATGTCAAATGGATTTTGTTTCTCAATACGGTTCAAATGAAATTGATTAATCATATGGTCAACTTGGGCCTTAGCGTCTGGCAACCGTAATTCAGTCGCCTGAACTTCCAGCTCCTCACGAACGGTATCGGCTGTAAATTGGAGACGGGGAGTTTGCGACAGAAATGCCAGTTTGGCCATTCGCTGGTTAATGGCCATTTTCCAAACTAACTGGTGGACGAAACGAATTTTGCCGTGCTGCGGCGTCATTAGTCCACAAATCAGCGTTAACAGGGTTGATTTGCCGGAGCCGTTTTTGCCGATAATTGCCAACCACGTACCGGGATTAATCGCCAGGTTCAGGTGATGGAGGACGTTATGTTGGCCGTCGAAGCTAAAGGAAATGTTATTGACGGTTAGAATTGGTTTTTCGGCTGGGGGTAATTGCGCAACCTTGCCACCGGTCGTCCCTGATTGAAATTGAAGATGGTGAGTCCGAATCGCCGACTGGGCATCGGCTACTGAAATCGGCAATTGGGAGGTTCGAATCTGTTGATCTAAGAAGAGCTTGGGAATTGACGGTACGAAATAGGTCAAGTGGGCATCAGTGGCCATTTTTGCCAAGCCGCTGTGGGGATCACCGTCAAAGGTCAGGTGGTGATCCTGCAGGAGAATCATCCGGTTGGCCATGGCTGCTACCGTGCTCAGCCGGTGTTCAGTCAACATAATTGTAATCCCTAATTCTTGATTAATCCGCCCTAAAACGGTGAGAAAATGCTGAGCGGTCAGCGGATCCAACTGGGACGTGGGTTCGTCCAGTAAAATTAATTTTGGGCGCAAGATGAGAACCGAAGCCAGGTTTACCAACTGAAGCTGGCCGCCGGATAATTGATGTATTTGGCGATCGAGGTTTTGATCCAAACCTAAGAAATTTGCCAGTTCGGTAATCCGGCGTTCGATTTCATTGCTGGGACAGCCAATATTTTCTAATGGGAAGGCCAGTTCTTCGATCACCGTTGCCATCACCGGCTGGGTTTGTGGATCTTGGGCCACATAGCCGACGGTTTGGGCACTCACCAACTTCGGCATGTCAGCAACCGGTGTTTCGTCAATTTGAACGTCACCAGTTCGGGCTCCTTTGGGCATGAGCTCCTTTTTCAAATGGTTAAGCAGGGTCGTCTTGCCACTGCCGGTATTACCGGCAATCACAATAAAATCGCCGGGGTCAATGGTGAAGTTGACGTCGTCCAGAACGGGGGTTGATTGATCGGGATAGGTGAACGTGAGATGGGTCACGGTAGCTAATTTTTGCATGAACGATAGACCCCCTCTGAGATTAATGGTAGTAAGAATAGGAGTGCCGTGACGACGATGGGCCAAGTATCGCCCGGCGTAAAAATGGTGGTGAAATTGGTGACTGAACGACTGGTGCCCATTGAAAGAATCCGGACGCCGATAGTTGCAACTAGCATGACGGTGGCAATCGTGATGAACAGCAGGTCACTAAACTGCCAGTGATACGAGCGGTAGTGGGTCCGCTTGGCAGCGCCAAATCCGCGGGCGTCCATTAAATTGGCGGTTTCCATCGCAGAAGACAGGGCGTCCTGCAGAAGAATTTCGAAGATGTGGAGCGTCTTTTGGGTGCGGGTCTTCAATGATCCATTAACCACGTCGACGTTGCGGGTTTTTTGCAGGCGCAAAATCCGTTTGAGCCTATCGGTGAAGCTGGTGACCAGCGTAAACGAAATGGTGACCAGTACTGCCAGCCGGGGCGCAATCGGCGAGAATACGTAGATCAGCTTGCTGGGGGTCAGAACCGCGTTTAGGACTGAAAAAACAAACAGCATTGCGATCAGGACAATTGCCATCGCAATGCCGTACAGAAATGCCGGATACGAAAATTTGAACGTCAGAATGCCCCATTTGAAATGCCAAAGAATCGGCGGAAACTTTTGATTGAGGAGCGTATTGAAAAATAGAATCATTAATAGAAATGAAACGGCGTATTTCAGTTGGCGCGCCGTCTTTCGGCCACCAAGGTAGTAGGTGGCTGTGATCGTGAGCGCGATGAACTCAGCCACCGCGACCGCCACGTGATTAAACAGCAGGAGGCAGACGATCAGCTCAGTAAAGTACAGTGTGAGCGCTACTGGATGAAGCTGCGAAAAAAACGTCATCTTTATTGGTGTGTGTGTCATGGAAAATCCCGACTTTCTAAGGTTTAGTAAGCCCTTCCGACAGTATATCATCGTTGCCAAGGGTGGTAAACGGCATATCTTGTGTGGTGGCTAGTATTATTTTGAGGCGTTTTTAAATGGTGAAATTTGCGAACTGATTTATCACCTTTTGGATATTATGTACAGCCTTTTTACACCATTTTTACACTAAATTTACCGTGACCTGCTAAGCTGTCATTTATACGGGTTCATCCGAACAAGCGAGGTGGTTAACACGTAAATAACTTTCTGAAAATCATTGAAAGCAAAAGCTGCAACATCCTTCAAGCAACATCTCGAGGCGGAAAAAGTCATCCGTGTCGGGGCTTTGCTTTGGTAAATTTTATAAGAATATTACTATCTCCCTGGTCGACAGTAGCGCTCTACTACTTAGTAGAGAGAAGCTTGATAAGCTACTAATAATTCCTGGTAATTCAGTTGGTTTTTGTGGATATTTGCCTGGAGAAGCGGCAGCTTATCATCAGCTTTGAATTGGTTGAAACGTCGATAGGTCGGGCTTTCTAGCCGTGGCGTTTTGGAATGAAGATAAATATTTGCCAGTTGGGTCATTAGAATCAAAATAAATTGTTGTTGAAGCTTTATTATCTTAACTAAATACGCTAATAATTGTGTAAGAACTTGTCTAGATCCCTTTCTGGTTCAGTTTTTGTGTTTGTGTGGTGCTTACACTATGCTGGAACTTTAGGGGGAAGGATATTTTGAAATAAAGCTAAATATCCCCACCCATCTCTGATACAATTGAAAAGGAACTAAGATTGATTATTATGAGGAGGATTTTGCAATTATGACACAATCAGATCGACTGAAGCTCCTCACCCTAGCCGCCATGCTCTTGGCGCTCTGCGTGATTGGCGCAAACGTCAAAATCATGGGCTCAGTGGCCTTTGATTCAGCCCCGGCATTCTTAGGAGCAGTGTTGCTAGGCCCGTGGTTTGGCGCAACGTTGGGATTATTCGGGCACCTGGTGTCCGCCGCGTTGGCGGGGTTTCCTCTGACGTTGCCGATTCATTTAATTATTGGCGTTGCCATGGGGATTTGCATGCTGATATTTGGTCTGGTTCGTAAATGGTTGGGCAAGGATACGCTGAAGGGCGTGCTGACTTCTGACGTGCTGGGCTACGCGATCAATGTGCCAATCGAGTTGGTGCTTCTTTATCCGCTTATGAAGCAGGCGGTTTGGGCGTTCTTTGTTCCACTGACCATCGCAACGATTCTAAACTTAATTGTTTGTGAAGTGATTTATGCGGCACTGCCCCATCGAGTGAAGGATGCGCCGTTTCTGACGCCGCAGAAATAGGGGGAGCCGATTAAATGAACCAAATGAACCCACGATTTCGTGATTTATCGGTGGTGCCAACGAGTCCCACAACAGCGCTGGTGATTGCCTGTGACAGCAGTGCGGGGATTGGTGAGAAGCCCTTGGACGCCGTTCAAATTGATTCGGCAATTACCGCGGCGTATTCACTGCGGGTACCGCTATTGGAGCTGCTGTGCTTTGGGGCTCGGCCAATTGCCGTCGTTGACACGGTTGGCAACGAAATGGTCCCAACTGGCCGTCGGGTGATTCAGGGACTTAAGCGTGAATTAACCAAGGCTGGATTTTACGATATTCCATTGAATGGTAGTACCGAAGATAATATGCCGACCCGGACAACGGCGATTGGGGTGACCGTGATTGGCCAAATTAATCGGAAAGATATTCCCACGACATCGATCGATGACTCTCTGATCGTTTATCAGCTTGGAACACCCTACGTTGGGGAGGCGGTCAAAGCCCATTTGGCAACGATTTTTTCTTACGATCAGGTTCGAACCATTCGCGCCACCCCAGCAGTGGTGGATATGCTGCCGGTGGGCTCAAAGGGAATTGCCAACGAACTGGCCCAGATGGCCGCCACCCATACCGCAAAAATTTCCGCCGTGGTTGACCTGGCGGATGCTGAATTTACACAATCTGCCGGACCGGCGACCGTGTTACTAGTTGCCGTGGTGGCCGATAAACGTCAATTATTTGAAAGGCAATTTCCCGAGCTGACCGAAATTGCTCAGCTTCACCAAAACTCAGATTAAGGACGGCATTGATTCTATGTTTGGTTCATTGATATTGTTAACCCAATTTTTCACCAGGATTCCCATTCCGTATGAAATACCGGATGCAGCGGCAAAGTTCAAGAAGAGCATCCGGTATTTTACCCTGTTTGGATTTTTGATTGGCTGCCTCGAGGCCCTCTTTTTCTGGCTGATGACCTTGGTATTTCCCAGCTGGTTTGCTTGGATCTTATTCTGGGTGGCCGATGGGGTTCTAACCGGCGGCTTTCACTTGGATTCCTTGGCCGACACTGCCGACGGTCTTTATTCATCGCGGACGGTGGACCGGATCAAAGAAATTATGAAGGACAGCCGGATTGGCACCATGGGAAGTCTGGCCCTGATCTATTTCTATGCAATTGTCATGGGTGCCGGGGTTGTCTGCAGTCAGTATTTGGCGGCCTGGCAATTCGTTTCATTGGTGGCCTGTACGACCATGGTGGCCAAGACCGGCATGGCGCTGTTATTTTACAAAATGGTTTATGCTGGCAAAACGAAGGGGCTTGGTAATCTCTGGACTGGTGTTGCCACCTGGCAAATCATGATCGCTCAGCTTTTTTCGATTTTGGTATTTGGTGGTCTGTTAGGGACTTTCGGCCTCTGCGGTTATCTCGCAGTGGTCCTGGGAGCTCTTTGGTACCGGCACTACATCACGCATAAACTGGGCGGTTTTACCGGTGACACAATTGGTGCGTATGGTGAGCTGGCTCAAGTCGCGTTTTTATTGGTAGTAACATCGTTAGTGAGGGCTTTTGGATGAAATTATTAATGACTCGCCACGGTGAGACGCGATATAACAAAGAAAAGAAATATTATGGACGTACGGATATTGAATTGGATGGCTTGGGACTCAGGCAGGCGAGAGAGCTTGCCGATAAGCTGAAGGCCACAACGATCGATTACGCAATCCGCAGTGATTTAAAACGGACTCAGCAAACCATGGACGCAATCATGCAATATCATCCGCAAACCAAACAGATTATCGAAAAGGACATTGACGAAATGCCTTTTGGAATCTGGGAAGGTTTGAACGCTGACCAGGTAGAAGCTCGGGATCCAACAACCTGGGCGGCTTGGCTGCAGGCGCCGTTTGATGTCACCCCCGCTGGCGCCGAACCATACCGAGTATTTGAAAAACGGGTGACGACCGCCCTCGACCATTATCGGGAAACGCTGCCGTCAAACAGTACATTGTTAGTGGTTGCGCATCAGGGGGTGTTGCGAACGCTGTACCGTTATTGGACCGGCGGCGACTTTTGGTCGGTGGATTTTAAAGCGGGCTGTTATTCGGTTTTTGAGACGGGAGACGGTGGTGTGTCGTTGGTGAGTCTTAATGACTAGCAAAGCCTGAAAATGCCAGGTTAGTTGATTAATTTTAAAATGATAACCAAAAAGCAGATTTCAGTGAGTAACCAGGAATGGCATGAAAAGTTGAAATCTGCTTTTGAGTATAATTAATCATTTGCGGCCATTACATAACTAAATCTAATCCCAGGATCACAATAAGGCCAACGAATGAAGTTGGATTGAAGTCAATATTTGAGACAGGTTTTAAGAGACATTCAGAACCGCGTTTACCTTTTCGGTAGATTGTAAAATTAATCCGAACGCTGTTCGGACAAAAAAGATCAGCTTCCTTTAAAATGGTGTTTACCACAAACCCATCTTTTAGGAGCTGATCTTTTGTCTAGTATAACCTATTCCGAACGAATTAAAA
Organism: Companilactobacillus sp. FL22-3; assembly: GCF_054881455.1. NCBI lineage: Bacteria > Bacillati > Bacillota > Bacilli > Lactobacillales > Lactobacillaceae > Companilactobacillus > Companilactobacillus sp. FL22-3. The sequence goes on from NZ_JBTYYZ010000012.1 coordinate 11,167, forward strand.
TCGAAACCTTTTGTGAACTAGGGCTGTCCAATATCCAAATGGGCGTTCGGCTGAACCAATCACCGTCAACAATTTCTTATGAATTATCTCGATGTCAACCTTATCAGGCTGAATTAGCACAAACAGATGCCGAATACAAGCGATCACGATGTGGTCGGAAAACTAAGCTGAGCGATGAGTTAAAGCAAAAAATTCTCAACCATTTACGTCTAAGCTGGTCACCAGGAATGATTGCTCACGAATTTAAACTAGCTACTAAATCTATTTATAATTGGCTAAATCAGGGGAGAATTGGTTTCTCCTTGAATGATCTACCTGAACATGGCGTACGCCAACGGCGTAACGTTGACCAACGATCCAAATATAATCAATCTTTGGGGCGATCAATTGAACAGCGTCCCATGATGATTAATCAACGTAATCGCATCGGCGATTTTGAACTAGATACAGTCGTTGGTCCTCGTGGGCATAGTAAGGCAGTTTTATTAACTTTAATCGATCGCAAATCACGGTTCCTTTGGGCATACCGGTTAAAAGATCGGACGACAGCGACTGTTAATGAAGCACTAACTAAGTTCCTAACCACTTTTAATGGTCCGGTGCACAGCTTTACTGTGGACCGTGGCACTGAGTTTAGTGGGCTAGTATCACTTGAATCACAATATGGTATTAAGACCTATTACTGCCATGCTTATACTCCAGCTGAACGTGGTAGTAATGAACGCTTTAATCGGAATTTACGTTATTTTTATCCTAAAGGGACTCGTTTTGAGCACATTAGTGCTCAAGATTTAACGACGACGTTACTCCAAATTAACCAGCGACCGCTTAAAATACTCGACTGGCAAACACCGTATCAGGTTATGCTGACAAATTTGTCCAAAAATTCGGATTAAATTTGCAATCTACCATTAATTAAATTATACGTAGTGTTTAGAATGTAACCAATCAGAAATACGGAGATTAAAGGACCAATAATAAGATGCTGATTAAGCAACCAAGCAATAATAAAGAGACACAGATCTCCTAAACTTCTAATCAACCCAATTGATTTCTTAGTGACCTTACTAATCCAAAAAACACATGCATCATAAGGCACTTTCCCTAGATTTGCACTAGTATATATACCGGCTCCAATCCCAAGTAATAAAATACCCATAATTAAGAAAAGAAAGTTGCCCGGATTACTGAGTCCTCGGTTTAATGTATATTCGGCAGTTGCTCCAACAATATACGGTTGGAGAATACTCCCAATACCTAATTGAGCGCGGTCATAAAGTAAAGGTGAAATCAGCATTAGTAAAGTGATGATCATATTGGATTGATTTAAAGTTAAATTAGTATGAAGTGAAATCCCTTGCCAGACCCAAGAAAGAGAATCGCTCCCATAACCTGTTGATATGGATAATGAAACTCCAAAGCCCATGACTAAAGATCCGAATAAAAGAAGAAAGAAACGAAATAATGAGGTTAGTTTAAATTTATTTTTCATTTAAATTTTCACCGTTACTTTTAATTACTTCTTGATACCAATAAAAAGATTTTTTCGGAATACGTCTGAATGTTCCCTTACCGAAATTATCTCGGTCAACATAAATAAAACCATAGCGCTTAGCCATTTCACCAGTTCCATTAGAAATAGAATCAATACATGCCCATGATGTATAGCCGATTAATTCGACACCATCCAGAGTGATTGCGTCAGACATGGCTTTGATATGTTCTTTATGGTATTCAATTCTATAATCATCATGAATCTCACCAGTTTCTGTCAAATTATCGACAGCCCCTAAACCATTCTCTACAACAAACATAGGTTTGTTGTAACGATCATAAATTTCATTGATTGTAATTCGAAATCCTAATGGATCAATTTGCCAACCCCATTCGCTAGTTTCTAAATAAGGATTGATTTCTGAAGCGAAAATATTGCTTTCGGTTTGATTCGCAGCATCAGGTTGGGCGCTGCTTACTCTTGAAGAATAGTAAGAAAAGCTAATAAAATCTACAGTGTGGTCTCTTAAAACTTCGATATCACCGTCTTTAATAGGAAGAGTGAGGTTTTGTTGTTCGATTTGTTTTAAATAATAATTAGGGTAGCTTCCTCTTACTTGGACATCTGAAAACATATAGCTTTCACGTGAATCTTGGATAGATTTCCATACATCTTCTGGACGCGGCGTCTGAGCATAATAACTTCCAGCAGCCAACATACATCCAATTTGAAAATCAGGGTTTATTTTTTTAGCAAGCTGAGTTGCTTTAGCGCTGGCGACTAATTGATGATGGATCACATCAGTTGTAATCTGCTCTCTATTATACTCTGGTTTAAAAGTTAAGCCTGTTGCTACAAAAGGGAAATGTGAGACCATATTGATTTCATTAAAAGTAAGCCAATATTTGACATAATCTTTATACTGATGAAACACTGTTTCAGTGAATTTTAAATAAAAATCAATAGTTTTACGATTCTTCCATCCACCATATTCGTCAACCAAATACATAGGGATATCAAAATGATTGATGGTTACTAAGGGTTCAATATTATATTTTCGACACTCTTTAAAGACATTCAGATAGTGATTCAGGCCTAACTGGTTAGGTTTGGATTCATTTCCCTTAGGATAAATTCTTGACCAAGAGAGTGATAAACGATAGACTTTGAATCCCATTTGGGCCATCAGTGCAATATCCTCTTTGTAATGGTGATAATGGTCAATGGCGACTCTTGATGGGAAAAAAGTATCCTCTGGTAGAGATTTAGGATCCAAATTTCCTGTACCTATTTGGAAACGTAATTCCCCGTAAGGCATATAATCTAAATTTGAAAGGCCTCGTCCATCAATGTTGTAAGCTCCTTCTGTTTGATTCGCAGCAGTTGCTCCGCCCCATAAAAAATTGTTTGGAAATGACATATATATTCCTCCTTGTTCTTATCACTAAGTATAAGGGGTATATTGCTAATCAAAAAGGAAGTTTCTTTAATGGAAACTTCCTTGACGAACAAGTTTAATAGGTTTGCTTTAAATTGAGGATTAATAAGTCAATAACATATTTAAAAAAGTAGGCATTGAATTTTTCATATTGTATGGGAACATGTAACTGTTTCCCTTTGAATCTTATATTACTTTGACAACTTATGAGCCATTTTGTTCCATTTGTTTCCTCAATTCTCTTCACTACGCGTTTGTTGTACTTGAAAGTATTGCCGTCTATACTGAGTACTAATAATAAATCATTGTCGTTAATATCGTAGGAATGATTAAAATCAACATCGCAAATAATAACATTCTTGTTGATCACTTGTAGTTCTGTTTGGATCTGATGGCAGAGGTAACGAGCATCACCTTGAGCAAACACATATATAGTATTTGCTGAGGTAAGCTGTTTAATTAATAACTCCAGGCGATTATAATCTAAAGAATTTGTTAGAGAGTTAAGAAAATAAATCATAGTATTTGTAAAATTTAAAATATTATCTTTCATATTATCATATACTTTAAAATCGTGACGGCGTCTCTCTAAGGATTCAAGGTATTCTAAGCAGGCGTCTTTAAAGTCAATGTACGTTTTATAGTCTAAATATCTGACATATTTAGAAATTTGACTTTTTGATACAAACGTTCTAATAGCAACCTCATCCATTGTAATATAAGGAATCTCATGAATATGTTCTTGAAAAAATAAACTCAATATATAGAAAGTTGAATTTTTTTTATAGGAATTTGTCACATCATTTAGTTTATCCATTATCAATCGTATCAGTCCTTTATAATGTGAAGTTAAAACAGAGAGAATAAATAGCTCAATGAGTGACTAAGGGCTTATTCAGGTAGCGTCAAGAATCTTGTGTAAATGAAATGCCTTCGTACATATAATATGTATCTAACTTAAATAAATGATGCTTCCAAGGTGTCCTGGAGTCCTTTGAACCCTCGGTGGATCCGCTTCAGAGACTTCTCGTTATAAACATTAAACTGAGAAACCAGGAAGCGATCCAGTGAATCTTCCGTTGGAAATTGTTCTTTGTGGTGGGTGGTGCGCTTGAGATGCTTATTAAAGTTCTCAATCAGGTTAGTGGAGTATAGTGATTGCCGGATAGCTGGTGGAAAGTCCATGAAAGTGAGTAAATTCGGCATTTTAAGCAGATCTTTGATTAATTTGGGATAGGTCTGATGCCAGTTGTTGGCGAACTCATTCAGTTTCAGTTCAGCTGCTTCACGGTTGGCGGCCCGATGAACTTGTTTAAAGTCACTGATCACGGCCTTGCGGTCTTTTACGCGAACTTTGTTCATCAGATTCCGCCCAACATGAACCAGGCAACGTTGTCGTTTGGCTTTAGGGAAATGCCGATTCAAGCCTTCATCCAAACCAACTAACCCATCGGCCACAAACAACAGCACATCTTTAACGCCCTGCTTGATCAAGGTTCCCAGCAGTTCAGTCCAGATTCCAGTCGATTCCGTTGGCGCCACTTGGTAGTTCAGCACTTCTTTCGTACCATCTGGACGAATGCCAATCGCAATATGAACGGCTTCTTTTTGAACGGTATCCCGCTTTAACGGCAAGTAAGTGGCATCTAAGAAGATGGCCGCATATTGTGAAGCCAGTCGACGTTGCTGGAAAGCTTGAACCTGTTCATTGACGGCTTTAGTCATGTTGGAAACCGTGGCTTTGGAGTAGTGAGCACCGTACATTTTCTCAATGAGTTCGGCAATTTCAGCAGTGGTAATTCCCTTGGTATACAACTGAATGACCGTTGTTTCTAAATTATCACTGTGCCGACCGTAGGCTGGCAAGGTATGATTTTCAAACCGGCCATTGCGATCTCGAGGAATGGTTAAGTTAAGTTGGCCGTACTTCGTATCAAACGAGCGCTCATAACTGCCGTTGCGGTTATTACCAGTGTTCATCCCAGCGTATGAGTAGCGTTCGTAACCCAAAAACTCTGCCAATTCGGTTTGAAGCAGCTGGTTAATCGCAATTTCGAGGTGGTGACGAAAAACTTCGTCCAAATCTTGCTTTTGGGCTAGTGCAGCGATAATTTCTGTGGTAAGTTCATTCATGGGGAATGCCTCCTGTGATGTTTTCTGTGGTTACTAAATATCATAAGGGAAGGCATTCCCTATTTCTATACAATTCAGAAATCTTTTATGCATTTACACAAGATATTTTACGCTCTTAATTCTCATTACCTGATTTAACACAACAGGAACGACGTAGCCAATGACACACAAGATAATAACGGTCTTTTGAATAACGGTTAAGTCCTTAAAATCATGCCAGAATCCCACAATTAGACAAATAACACCAATTAAAATTAAGAATGGAATTAAAACTGCAATATTAACCCAATTAATCGTATGATCACCTCATCAACTAGCTATACCAATTTCTACTTCACATAATGTACATAAAGCGAAGTTAGGCCTCTAACTACTGGTACATCAGCATTTCATTTTTGAAAGTTTGTGAAGAATAATTGGTATAGGTCAGGAATGTTGATTTAATGGGATTCAGTCTTTCCCTTTCTTTGTGAAAAACGACTATCTTTCTCTCATTTGATATTCCTGACAATTCCCACACATTTCTATATCATATCCGTAGGTTCCTTGTTTTATTAAATCTCCACAAGCCGCACATTTGACATAACCTTTCTCTTCAATTAAATATTTATTTCTTCTTTCCAAAGCTTGTTCTCTTTCATCTTCCATAATAAATAGATCTCCAATCATATATTTTTTTGTTTATTTGTTGCTTTACCCACGTTAGCTTAGAGGTTTGATCGCTGTTGAACGCAGATTTGTACCCTTAAATTTAAGGATAGGATACAAATCAATTATAGCTCGTCAGTTCTCACGAGTCTCACTTTGTCACTCATTTGCGTGTTGTGTCCAACACATTACTTAATATTGAAACTGCGTTTCAGACCAATAAAAAAACGCCCTTATTGGCGTCATAATCTTTATTTATATTTGTTTGATTATAACTATTGAGTAATACCGTCTCCACCACCTTATGATCAGTGGTTTCAACCGTTTTACCGCCCTGTGCTATTATATAGTAGCTTCGAGTCTACCAGCTAGCACCATGCTGCCCCACGCCTGCGAGTGATACAGTTATTCACGTGAGGACCTATTTTTCTTTTTGCGGTGGCGAGTAGATGGCTCCCCTGTCTATTTGTTTTCACGCTTCCCTCAACGACTGTCACTGGCTTCAATTCACCAGAAGCTGGGTTCACATTATTCCTCGTGGTTTGGCTTCCACGTTTTTAGAATCAATCGCATTGACAATCGAGGAAAACGATTATACAATGAACCTACATATTAATGTTGCTATTCAGGTTGTCACCAATTGGCGTTGGTGGCGATTTTTCTTTTATAAGGGAGTTTCGAGAAATCGGAGCTCCTTTTTTTGTTGTCTTAAATATAACGCATCTTTGTTACATCAGTCAATAAAACTTTTTATTTTTATAAAAATGTCAAGATATAATTTTATAAATTTCCAATTTTATAAAATTATAAATTTATAAAATTATAGGTTTATAAATTTATAAATTTGGAAATTTATACTTTTATACTTTTATACTAAAAATAAAATTAACTATATAGACTTGATTAATCAGCACAAAAAGTTGTATTATATTTTTATAAAGTTATATTTTTATAAGTTTATAAAAATGGAAAATTATAACTTTATAAAAATATAATTTTGGAAATTTATAAAATTATAATTTTATACTTGGAGATTAATTATGACAAAAGTTATAACAACAGGTAATTTTAAGGGCGGTGTAGGTAAAACGACCAATGCCGTAATGTTTAGCTACACTCTATCAAAAATGGGAAAGCGTGTCCTCATCGTGGATTTGGATCCACAGGCTAATGCAACAGACTTACTTCTAAATACAATGAGCAGCGTGTACCAACAGAAGCCAGTATTTAAGGAAACACTCTTTGAATCTATAAAGAGCAAAAAATTATCAGGTGCTCTAATTAGTATAAAAGATAATTTAGATTTGCTTCCTTCCTATGAAGACTTACAGGGTTATGAAAAATTTCTTTATTCAAACTTTGAAGATGACTATTCTCAAGACCATTATTTCAATACTTTGTTAGAACCAATAAAAAAAGATTATGACTATATTATTATGGATGTTCCACCTCAGCTAAATAAATTTACAGATAGTGCACTAGTAAGTAGCAACTATGTGGTAGTAATTTTGCAAACTCAAGAAAGAGCCTTAAAGGGTGCTGAAAAATATATTGAACATCTTTTACAACTTCAAGATGATTATAATCTAGACCTAGATTTATTAGGCGTACTTCCAGTACTTCAACAAAATGGTTCAGACTTAGATTTAGATATAATTACTGATGCAATAAATAGTTTTGGTGAACAGAATATATTTAAAAGTAGAATTAAACAAATGGCGCGGTTAAAGAGATTTGATAGAACTGGAATAACTGATAATGTTAAAGATATTAATGATAGACGGGTTCACGACGTTTACAAAAAGGTAGTCAATGAGTTAATTGAACGCATGAATTTGATTGAAATGGAAGGAAAAGAATAATGACAGATAAAATTGGATTAGAGGCATTTCGAAAAAATAAAACTAAACGGCCTATTACTATTTCTCCAGAAAACTCTGTAGAAGAGAAAAGAAGTATGCCTAATAAAAAAATACTTACTCATCCTAATCGAAGATTAACGTCAAAAGATTTACCTAAATCGATTAGACTTCCTTTAGATACACACTCTGCTATTTCAACGATTGCAAGTATTCAAAATAAAAAAATGTATGAAGTAGTAAATGATGTTATGGAACAATACATACAAGAGCTACCATCACAAAGTAAAAAGCTAGTTAGAAATAACGTTGAAGCAATAAAAAATAATAACAAGCTTAGGGACGAAAGCAATGACTAAATATCATATAGATGGAGATATAGACTTCGTTGAAACTAGAAAAGCCCACAATAAAAAGGGTTTTGCTAATCAAAAAGTATCTATTAAAATTAATAAAGACATTAAAGCAGACCTTGACACAATTAAAATGATACAAAAAATAAAATTTGATTATGAGACTATACAACTACTTGTAGACAATTATAAAAAATATCTATCTTCAGAGGACAGGCGTAGATATTCAACTCTAAAGGACACTATTTTATAAGAAAAATTTTGTTTTTTATTTCTATATTCCATTAAAAACAGCAAAAAATACCCACCACCTAAATTAATAGATGATGGGTATTTGTGCATTTTGAAATTTATTCAATATCAAGTTGAAACAATTATTGTTAAAGAGATTTATTTTTTAACATGGCAAATTACAAGTTTAATCCGAACAAGCCCGGAATCTTTCAATGGCAGTCTGTTGATGATGTATTTTTAATGGTCATTGATTAAACTTGTAATTTGCCCATCATTAAGAAAATATCGTAAACAAGTATTAAATGCACTGAAGCTTAAATATTCCAACGGATTTTTAGAGGGAATCATTGGAAGAATAAAAAAGATAAAAAGTAGTGCCTATGGATATCGTAGTTGGAACAACTTTACTGAACGTATAAATATTCAAATGTTTTGGCTTCGAGCAAGCTCATCAGCCAAATAAAAAAACAGCTAGACCATTTATGGTCTAACTGTTAACTTGAACCGCCATCAACTTGATTTGACGAACAGCCATTATACATAATTGGCCTCAGGGCCATTATTTCTTCAGTTCTTGAAGTCGCTGTTTTAACTCCTCAATTTGTACTTGTATTTCGCGACCTATATCAGTTTCTGCCACGGTACGCCGCCTATCTTCAGTCTCTACGACTCGTTTAGTCGACACAATATCAGTTAAATCGCGTATTGCTGCTACTTTAGAAATAAATGGCTCGTGTGTGACCAACTGCATACCAAATGAATTATCGAGCAACGTATACCCACCAATGCCGGTCACCTTCTGATATGGTCGTGAAAAGCCACCATCAATGACCACCATCTTCTTATTTGCCATGATAGGCGAAGTTCCCTTTTTTACCGGTGTATGACCATTTACGACATGACTAGTATCCGGGTCAAGCCCGAATGCCCCCAATAACTTTCTTACAAACTTCTCATTATGTCGCAATTGATAGTATGGATTTGGGTTTTCATTGTGTGTAGCCTTATCAGCGATAAAGTAACGCTCAAATTTAGTCATATTTTGTTTGCCAAATAATGGGGAGTTGGGGCCAGCCCACATATACCACAACAAATCCATAGACAGATTGTCTTGTCTGTTGAAATGCATTAAATTCGCCATGAATATCACTCATAAAGGCCTCGGTTGGCTTGGGTAATTTCAAAATAGATTCCAGGTTAATCAATTCTGTTGTAATTGAAGCAACAGTCTTGTATTTATTTATTCTGTTTGACATAATATTTTTTCTTCCCTTTTGACAGATGACTTTTATTTTTATACTCATTGTTATGACTTTTCGTTTGTAAATTAAGTTATTAAAAATCGATGATCATCTTACCATAGAATGACTAACTAGAAAGAACTATCATATCGATCAAGCGTGCTGTCAAAGTTCCAAGGACAGTTAACGTTTTCTAAGTGATGATGATGCTTTTATTGATTCCTAACAACGTTATCGGATTAAAAACAATATTATGATCATAAGCTAATTCGACTATCCCTGATAAATTGTTTTAGATTCAAGCAAAAACGCCAGCTATCTGGTGACCAAATACGAATATTAATCGTCCAGAACACTTTTTAAATTATAGTATATAAACACTTTACAATACACGGTAAACATCAAACTATTAGGGGCATCACACGATTATTAAAAATCAGTCAAAATAGGAAATAATTTAAAATATCCTTTTCATGATCTTTCACCTGTCTTAGATTTTAGAAGTATCACTTGGTTTCTCAATTAACTTAAACCGTCGCTGCTGCGTGCGTTTACTAATCCCCGTCTTTCGTTCAATCATCTTGTAGGTCATGCCTTGTTTTCGCAGCTCATAAGCAAATCTGATTTGTTCATCAGAATACGTTTTCGGTCGTCCTTCCCGAAACAACGGATCATGTTGCTTGGCATACAATTTACCTTCTTGTGTGCGCGTGACAATCATGTCGCGTTCAAACTGCGCAAAGGCGCTAAATATTGTAAAGACTAATTGGCCAGTCGGCGTATTATCAATTAAGCCCATGTTCAAAATATTAACTTTGACATTTTCTTTAAACAACTCTTGGATAATGGCTAATGCCTCGCGCGTGTTCCGTGCAAACCGATCCAACTTAGTGACAATCAAAGTATCGCCTGTTTTTAGAACGCGCAACAGTTTTTGAAACTCCGGTCGTTCAGTAGTTGTGCCGGTAAACTTTTCCTGAAAGATTTTTTCTGCTCCTGCCAATTTTAGTAACTCAATTTGATTTGCTAATTTTTGATCAGTGGTACTGACCCGCGCATAGCCATATTTCATCTTTTTATCTCCTTATTTATGTCATTAAGTAATGACACGGTTCTAACCCTTTAATTATACAGCATCAAAAAAGAGGCCACAACTGTTAAGTTATGGCCCCGCTTTACTCTATCTAAACACTTTAATCATTATATATCAAAAACGTCAAGAAATATTTTTATCTAATCCTCTTTAACAGGGGAATGCTTAGCCACTTGTAGTGCCTGATTGATTACCTTGGCGTATAAAATATCACCAGTCCGAATGCCACCGAAGTGTACGCCATCTATCCCTTTGAAGACTTCTGGATGTTGCGCCGCAATCTTGCCCCAGTCGGCAATCGTAATGAACTTATACTTAGCTGGCAGACGCCGTTCCAAAACGGCCAACTTTGATGAATTTCAGTCAGCGTCGGCCCGGGCATTATAAGGTGTCATCAGAATCAACTTGTGCCCCGGCTCCAATTCATGAATGATCTTCATGGTTTGCTCTTCGTAATCATCCAGCGCGTTGGTCCCAATACAAATCACCGCGTACTGCCGTAACGTATAGCTTCGCTGCTGGTTCATCATGACTTTATACGCCAAGTTCATCGTCCAATCGCCCTTAATCTTTAAGCTTTGCCATTTTTTTAATAGCATGCCTAAATAGATGGTACACATCGCCGCAGGGCAGTGCTTTTCTAACATTCCAGCTACCAAGTGTTTTGGTAAAAATGTCCCTTATTCAGATAATTATTACAGGCAAAAATAATCTTAATGTTTAAATTTGCAATCTACCAACAAATGTTGAAAATCTTCCTCAATGATCTTTGGAATAGGGATAGTCTTAATTATGATCGGATTAAAGAAAACGATCAGATAAGTCGAAGGCTCTTTAGGCCTCACACCGCACCGGCCACGCTTGAAAATGGTACCGTAATCGAAACAAATTTCTCCGCTTCGGTTATTCTAGCCATTGTTACCAGGATTTCTGAAATTTGTGATATTACAGACCAAGTCTCATATACGGTGAAATAATGTATGTGAGTACCTTGCGAATAATAGATTCACGTGAAGTTGAAAAGTATTAACTCAATTAGATGATCAGTTATCAAATAGGCGTTTCATAATTTGCTATGCTATGGGTAATCACTGATGGTAAAATATGAATGTAAATAAAAAAGCGAGCCGCTTTAAAGGCAGTGGTAAAGTGCTCCATAACTGTTAGATTTCTTGTCTAACAATTATGGAGCACTTTACTTTGGCCGGTTGCGGACGATCTTTTATTAGATAAAAAGCAACTATGCCATATACATCATAATGAAATCACTTTAAAGAAGTTCATAATTTACGATATACTGATTGAAACCATAAATTATGGGTCTTCTATTCTTAACTATCTAATTGAACCATCTGATAACCGACTCCAATGTGTGTTTTAATATACTGATTCTGAGTATTAACTTCAATCTTTTTTCGCAAAGTTGCAATGGTCACTCGAAGAGAAGATGTATCTTCAACCGATTCTGTCCCCCAGACCTCTTTCAACAGATAGTGGTGTGTCAACACGCGGGAAGTGTTTTCAGCAAGAATACTCAAAACCTTATATTCGATTGGTGTTAAATGGATTTCATTTTGGTTTACTTTGACCGTTTGTGAATCAAAGTTGATAGTCAATTCTCCATTACAATAATTATTAATATTGGTTTTTCCGTTGTTATATATTATGTTAGTCCTTCTCAAGGAAACACGAATTCTAGCCAGTAATTCATCAATAGAAAAGGGTTTTGTTAAATAATCATCAGCACCCAAATCTAGAGCCTGCACTTTGTCGGCGTCCTCATCACGTGCTGAAATAACAATAATAGGTATATTATTGTTGGCAGCTCGTATTTGCTTAATAATGTCCATCCCATCCATATCGGGTAACATTAGATCAAGTAAAAGTACATCTGGTTGAAAAATTGGAATAAATTGGAGCGCTTTATTGCCATTTCTAGCTATGCCATACTTATAATCTGCGGATCTTAATGTCATTTGTATTAATCGAGCTACTTCTGGATCATCTTCGACAATCAAAATTCTATTTTTCATTTTTTTTGCTCCAAATAGGTAAAGTAAAGTAAAAACATACGCCGTTATTTAAATTTTTAGCCCAAATATTACCATTATAAGCTTCAATAATAGATTTACACAATGATAAGCCAATTCCAAGCCCTCTTTGAGTCCTTAATGGTTGCTTTTGTTTGCCAGTGTAAAACAGTTCAAATAGGTGAGCCAGATCACCATTAGTTAATTTTGGTCCGTTATTTGAAATCTCAAATTGGACTTGATTGGTATTCTTTTGAAAAATTCTAATCGAAATTTTGGTTTTTTCCGGTGTGTGTTGAATAGCATTGTTAACTATATTAATAATGACTTGGGTAATTAAGTGTGCGTCAGCCATGACCATTAATAATGGATCAGACAAGTTAACGGTAATCTTATGATCTTCAAATCCTGGGCTAAGATGTTGCAAAGATTCTTGAATAATATCATCAACTAACTCTGGAGAATGACGTATTTGAAGACTACTCTCTAAACGAGTCATTGCCAATAGATTCTCCACTAGACTAATTAACCATGAAGAGTCATTAAATATTGATTCATATAATGTATACTTCTCAACATCACTAAGCTTATTTCCTTCTCGTTTCAATATATCTGCACTACCAGAAATATTTGTTAACGGTGTTCGTAAATCATGGGAGATTCCTCGTAGCAAGTTAGCCCTGAGTTTTTCCTGATGCGATTTAATTTCAGCTTTTCTTTTTTCATTTAGGATTCTCATCCTTGATAAGGCTTGACCACATTCATCTAATATCGAAATAATTAAATTACGATCAAATATTTCCAAAGATCGTTTTGAATTTATTGCTAAGCCTATAACCGCAACAACTGATGAAGGGGAATTTCCAAAAATAGGTAAATACAAACACTTTGCTTGTGGTAAAGTATTAGTAGTTAATCCAGCTTCTTGACCATTCTTGAATACCCAGGTTGCAATGGCTTTCTCGTTATCACTGGAAAACTCATAAAAAGAGCTCTGGCTTTGGTTTAACAGATAAATTTTAGGTTGCAGTAACTTAGAATCCTGGCATTCATAAAAGACCATTGTAGCACTATAAATTTTTTGTAGTTGTTGAACAGTCGTGTCAATAATATCGGTTGATAATTTGGCTTGTTGCAATTTACGAATAGTTTCCAACAGCACCTCTGTTTGGTAGACACGGTTAGAGTTATATTGAACTTGGTGCTTCAATTTTAGTGTCCAATAATTACTGATTATTGAAACTAGTAGCATTAAAAAAAATGTCAACAAGTAAACTGGACTACTACTAAGAGAAAAATAGGGTTTGGTAAAAAATAAATTGAAACTAATTACTGCTAAAAAAGCTGATAAGAATCCATATACTTGATCTTTTAGGTTAATTGCGCAGAGCATGATCCCTAACATATAAACCAAAACGACATTTACCAATGGTACTTGTGCAAATATTAATAGTTCTCCAACCACTGTGCTTCCCAAAATAATACTTGAAATCATTAGCATATTTTTAGCCATGCGCTTAGAGCCAGACTTACTAAGTGAACCTTTAAAATGGGTTAAAAATGTACCATTTAAATGTTGGACTTGATTCAAATTAGTTTTAGCACTATTAATTACATACTCATCAACTTCTGGTAACAGATATCCTATTTGATCCACAAGTGTAGATCGTGTTTGCCATATTTTTTTATAAGGACTAGCCCCAAGTACAATTTTGGTTACGCCGCTTTCTTTGGCATACTCTGTAATTTGCAGAGCTGGGTTCTCACCCTGCAATTTAATAATCTTTGCACCTAGTTGATGGGCAAGGCTAATGTTATTATTTAAGTTTTCCTCCCATTTATTAAACTGATTGTTCTTAACATAAACCGCAATGAAGTCACTATTAAAAGCTTGAGCCATTTGTGCAGCAGAACGAATGACACGTTCATTACTCTTAGATCCGGATAAACAGACTAGTAGCCGATCAGTATCTACCTTTGAGTGAGTAGCCAATCTTAAAGTCATTTTCCTCAATGCAAGTTCTCTTAACGTAGTAAGATTTTCAGATTTAAAAAAATTAGCTAATGCTTGTTTTATATGATTTCTAGAATATATTTTTCCAATTTTAAGTCTATTGATCAGATCATTGGGTTCGATATCAATTAACTTGACCTGATTTGCCATATCAAATATATAATCTGGTACTCGTTCTTGAATATCAACGTTTAATTGTTCAAAAATTATATCGTGCAGGCTTTCTAGATGTTGAACATTTAGCGTTGTATAAACATTGATACCAGCAGTAAGTAATTCCTGAATGTCTTGATAACGTTTCAAATGGCGACTTTTTTTCGTATTTGTATGTGCTAACTCATCAACTAAAATTGTCTGTGGATGTCGTTCCAGTGCACCATCGAGATTGAATTCTTGAAGATACATTCCCTTATAGGATTCTTTTTTTACAGGGATTGATTCTAACCCCCTAGCAAGATTGCGTGTATCTGCCCTGCCATGATCCTCAAGGTATCCAATAATGACATCCTGGCCCTCCTGCTTCAAGTTCTGTGCTTCTGCTAGCATAGAATAAGTTTTGCCAACACCAGCGGCATAACCAAAGAAAATCTTTAATTTCCCCCGGCCTGAAGTTTCAAGATTTGCATCTTTTAAGTACCTACTTGCACGTTCATTTTGATTCATCTAGTTATCCCTCCAAATAGAATACAAGAATATCCTTGGTAAGTATACTATCGTTCTAACTAAATTTACCCAAAAATAAAGTCTTATCTTTTATAATCTTCAAATCAAGATCTTTATAGGCTCTATTACATATGACAAAAAAACCCTAAATGATTATCACATATGGTAATCATTTAGGGGCTTAACCCGCGACTTATCTCAGCTAAGCTTCAAAAGTTATTTTGATAGTTTATCCAAGGCCAGATTAGTTTCTAGCACGTTAACCCGAGGTTCACCAAGAATTCCCAGAGTGCGAGTTTTGGTATTTTGGTCAATCACTCGTTGAATTTTTTGAACACTGACATGCCGAGCCTTAGCAATTCTCTTAACCTGATATTTAGCAGCAGTTGGTGATATTTCTGGATCTAAGCCACTTCCTGAATTAGTTACTAGGTCAATGGGAACATGTCGATAAGTGGCATTAGGATTCAATCTTTTTATTGTCTTTTCTTTATCAATAATCTCCTTTTGATAACTTTTATCGTTAGGGCTCATTTGTGAGGCCACAGAGTACATAATATTTTTATTGTTTTTTTGTCCAGTTATATCGCCAACAGTAATATCCATCTGTCTACCCCACAGGTATTTTTTGCTTGTGAATGGTTGTGCAATTAGTGCTGATCCCTTTACTGTTTGACCAGATCTAACTAAACTGCCATTTGCTTGTGAGGTAAAAAAGGTTTGCCCAATTGCACTAACAATTAAGGTATAGATACCACAAATAATCGTTATGACAATTACTGCCAAAATTGACTTACCTAATGTCTTAACTACCATTATTGTCTTTCTCCCTTCTCATAGAATCTGTAGTATGAGTGCAATGATCAAGTCGATCAACTTAATTCCAATGAATGGAGCAACTATCCCACCAAGCCCATAAACTAGCAAATTATGCCGCAGTAACTGACTAGCTGGAACTTCTCGGTAACGTACTCCCTTGAGTGCCAGGGGAATTAAGGCGACAATAATTAGTGCGTTAAAAATCAATGCTGACAGGATTGCACTTGTTGGGCTATACAAATGCATAATGTTAAGCACATTTAACTTGGGATATAATCCTACAAACATAGCCGGAATGATAGCAAAATACTTAGCAATGTCGTTTGCAATTGAAAAAGTGGTTAAGCTTCCTCGAGTCATTAATAATTGTTTACCAATTTGGACAATTTTAATTAATTTAGTTGGTGAAGAATCTAGATCAACCATATTACCAGCCTCTTTTGCAGCCTGTGTACCCGTGTTCATAGCTACAGCAACGTCGGCTTGAGCCAAGGCAGGAGCGTCATTAGTTCCATCGCCAGTCATGGCAACTAAATGTCCCTTATTTTGATATTCACGAATGGTTTTCATTTTACTTTCTGGAGTAGCCTGAGATAGAAAACTATCAACCCCAGCTTCAGCAGCAATGGCAGCAGCGGTTACTGGATTATCGCCAGTAATCATGATTGTCTTTATGCCCATCTTCCTTAGATCAGCAAATTTTTCCTTAACGCCGGGTTTTATGATATCTTTCAAGTAGATAACACCAAGTATAACACCATTCTTGCATACTACTAAAGGTGTCCCTCCCTGTTCAGCAATTCTCTTAACTGCTATTTGGCATTCTTCGCTGTATTTATTTTTTTTTGTCAGGACATATTGTTTGATATTCTCCGCAGCACCTTTACGAATTTCATCTCCAGCAAAATTAACACCACTCATTTTAGTTTGTGCTGAAAATGGAATAAACTTAGCCTGATTTGCTTCTAAGTTCTGTTCTCTAAGGCCATACTTTTCTTTTGCTAATACAACAATTGATCTTCCTTCCGGCGTCTCATCAGCTAAGGATGAAAGCTGTGCCGCAATTGCTAATTCTTTTTCTGAATGGCCATCGACTGGAATAAATGCTGAGGCACGTCGATTGCCTAATGTTATTGTCCCAGTTTTGTCCAGGAGTAATACATCGGTATCGCCAGCAGCCTCAATGGCCCGACCACTCGTTGCTAAAACATTAGCTTGATTCAATCTACTCATGCCAGCAATACCGATAGCTGAAAGAAGTGCTCCAATGGTTGTCGGGGCTAAACAAACCAGTAATGCAATTAACCATACAATAGACATTGGATTTCTCATATCAAGTATCTGAGATGATAACTGAGAATACGTGTATAATGCCGCCACTACCAACACAAATATGATAGACAATGCAACTAAAAAAATTTCTAGTGCAATTTCATTAGGCGTTTTTTTACGGTTAGCACCTTCTACCATTCCAATCATTTTGTCCAAAAAACTAGCACCTTGTTCTTGTGTTACCTTGATGACCAAATGATCTGATAAAACAGTAGTACCACCGGTAACAGCAGAGCGATCTCCGCCAGCTTCTCGTATTACCGGCGCAGATTCACCGGTAATTGCACTCTCGTCAACAGAAGCAGCTCCTTCGACAACTTCACCATCTGCTGCAATGGTGTCCCCAGCTTCAGCAAGGAATAGATCACCTTTATTTAAGTTTTCTCCACTAACTTTTTCAATATTTGATAAATCGCCAACTTTATTTAACCTTTTTGCCATTACTGAACGTTTTGATTTTCTCAACTCTGCCGCTTGAGCTTTACCGCGCCCTTCAGCGACAGCCTCTGAAAAGTTCGCAAACAGGCAAGTAATCCAAAGAATTACAGCTACTGTAAAGATAAAACCACTACTTACAATTCTGTCTGAGATGCCAAAAAGCGATAAAATAAATAAGATAGTTGTTGCAATTGCTGATACATAAACTAGAAACATCACTGGATTTTTAATTTGTAGGTTAGGCTTTAACTTAAGAAAAGTTTCTTTAAGTGCCTCTCCTAACATTTTTCGGTTAAACATTTGATTTTTCTCTATTTTTTCGTTCATAGTCAGACCCACCTTACTAATTTTAGAAACGCATAATGTAAAATCATATTAATGTGTCAAAAAGTCCGCTATTGGTCCTAATGATAGTGCTGGAAAGAAACTAAGCACGCCAATGATTAATACAACGATTATTAACATAAAAACAAAGGTTGGACTTGTAGTTGATAATGTTCCCGAACTACTAGCAACAATTTTATGCTGTCCCATTTTACCAGCAATCGCCATTATAGCGATAATAGGAAGAAAACGAGAAATGATCATCGCAACAGCTAATAAAACATTGAAAATAATGGTATTACCATTGAACCCTCCAAAGCTGGAACCATTATTTGCCCCTGCTGATGAAAAAGCATATAAAAATTCAGAGAATCCATGTGCTCCACTATTGCTAAGACTAGTTAAAGTACTCTTTAACATTGCTGGAATAGCGCTGCAAGTTAAAATTGCAATTGGCGTTGATAGGCAAGCGATAACAGCCATACGCATTTCGTAAGGCCCAATTTTTTTACCTAAATATTCTGGTGTACGTCCTACCATTAGCCCAGCAATAAAAACTGTTAGGATGATAAATCCAAGCATGCCGTACAATCCAGATCCTACACCACCAAAAACAACCTCGCCTAATTGCATTAAAGCCATGGGCATTAATCCGCCCAGAGAACTAAAACTATCTAATGTTGCATTCGTTGCGCCTGTAGATGTTGCAGTAGTAGCAATACTCCAGACAGCTGATCCAGGAATACCAATTCTAGTTTCTTTGCCTTCCATAGCCAAATTACCAATATGAGCTAAAGTGGTCCCATGTTGTTCAACAATTCCTTCAAATATTAACGCAACTACAAACATAATTGCCATAGCTGAGAAGATTGCCCAACCTTCCTTACGCCGCTTTAAAGATTCACCAAAGCTAAAACATAGCGCCATGGGCAGAAGAAGCATTGCCGTTGTTTCAATAAGGTTTGTAAAAGGTGTTGGATTTTCATATGGATGGGCAGAGTTAGCACCTAAGACCCCCCCACCATTAGTCCCCAATAACTTAATTGATACCTGGGAAGCTTGTGGGAATAACGGTAAGGTTTCTTTAGTTATAATTTTTGCCCCATCAATTTTATGATTTTTAATCCTAACTGTATTTTTTTTGACGTTAATTTCAGCCCCATAAATCGCCTGGTTATGTTTATCAACGGCAACAGGTTGTACCAAGGTAGCAGTTTTATAACCACCAGTTGTTTGAGGAACACCACCTGCCATGAGCATAATAGACATAAACAAACTAAGCGGGATTAAAAGATATAGAAAGATCCTGGTCAAGTCTCGCCAAAAGTTTCCAATTGCTTTTGCTTCTGTACGTTGGATACCTCTAATTAATGCAAAAAGAACCGCAATTCCAACAGCCGCAGAGGAAAAGTTTTGAACAGTTAAACCAATCGTCTGAGAAAAATTAGAAAGAGCCATTTCCCCAGAATATGATTGCCAATTAGTGTTGGTTACAAAACTAACAGCAGTATTAAACGCTAATGACCAAGAAAGCCCCGAAAAATGTTCTGGATTCCCAGGTAAATAATTTTGGAATCTCAAAATACTAAACAAAACTAAAAAACTAACTAAAGAAAACATTAAAATACTTATTAAATAAGTTTTCCAACTCATCTCGCGATTAGACACACGAAAAAATTTATATATTTTGTTTTCAATTGGTCGGATAATTCTGCTCATAAAATTGTTCTGATCATTAATAATATGGCTGATGTACTTGCCTAATGGAATGGCTAATAATAATGGAACAATGATATATGGTAAATATTGAGCCCATGTTGGCATACTATGATTCTCCTTTCACTAGAACATAAATTAGATAAGCTAATAAAAAGATTGTTAAGATCGTTCCTAAGACCAAAACCATTTGTCTCACTTCCAATTATTTTTTTTATTTAATCAAGGGTGCTCCAACACGTTAATGCGTTGTTCCCAAAATTTTCTAACACTAATAGGAACTTTGTCTGAGAATCCGTAGTCAAATTTAAGATGCTGAGCAGTATCGAAAAAATGAAAAATTGTAACATCTGCTATGAAAAGGTCTCCTGAAGTACTTTGAATGTAGCCCCCCCATCTTTTTTTTAATATCATTATCAATTAAACAAATTACTTTTTCTCGACTATACTGGTCCGAATAATCTTTGTAATAATAATTATCAATCATTTTGAACATCTCCAAAACATATTCAAATCAACCAAAGATATGATATATGAAAAGGTGTTAAAATGGTGTTAATATTTAAAATCTCATGTTAACATTTTGTTAAAAGCATATATTTAATTTGTCTAATCTCATAATAGAAATTTTGACCGATAGCAAATCAATGGTTAATCAGACTAGCAACAATAAAAAAGGTAGGAGAGAATTACACGCCATTCTTTCCTACCTTTTATTAGCTCTATACTATTATGATAATGATTGCTGCCTACACAATTAAACCACTGTCATTCATAAGTATATTTCCAACTTATGTTTATTAACCTATCCATAACAGTTTATCGAAGAATTTCACTGCCAATCTAACCGTCGCTCTTGGGAACTCAAACGAGCGTAACCAATTTTAGCAAGTCTCAACGTTTTCCTTTTTGACAGTCCTAATGCACGTCTACAGCTCCTAGTATAGTATAAAAACGCAAATGACTATTAGGGTATACCCTAGTGGCTAATCATACATAAAAGCTTTCTTATATCATTATTTTTTTTGGCAGGTACTGTGTAGGTGGAAATGAACGAATGCTTTAATAGTTTTGTGTCACAAAATAAATTTTGGAGATTTTCAGCACTCCAGTAGTTCAATGATTCCTGGCATATTCCATCAGCAAGTTTATATATTGCTTCTTTGAACAATTGGAGCTTACTTTCAGAAACTACATGAACTTTAAAGTTGGTATGGTAGATTGTAAAATTAATCCGAACGCTGTTCGGACAAAAAAGATCAGCTTCCTTTAAAATGGTGTTTACCACAAACCCATCTTTTAGGAGCTGATCTTTTGTTGGATGTAAGCTGATTCCTGAGACAACTTTTAAGAGAGCGTATAAATATTCAAATGTTTTCGCGCATTTTAGAATCAAGTTAGCCACTGTCTCAAAATTTTTTGGACAATAAAAAACATCAAGAACAGATATCCTGTATCATTGAAGTTCCTACACAAACAATGGAAGAGGATATTGTCTTGATGCAGAAACAGGATAGCACACACCGCCAAAAAGGTCAGCACTTAACATCACTCGAGCACGGAAAAGTGGCCGGATTCCGCCAAGCTGGGAAGTCCAATCGTTGGATTGCTGCTGAAATTGGCGTCTGCCCGCAGACCATTAATAATGAAATCAAGCGAGGTACAGTAGATCAGGTCAAGAAGAGTAATGGCAAGCGCGTCTACCATCGACAATACCTACCAGAGGCTGCTCAGGCACGTTACGAGACTGCACGCTTGAGCTGCCATCGTCCTGACAAGTTCGCCAGCGTACAGGTCTTCTTAGCCTGGTACGTACAGCGAGCTAAGCAGGACAAATGGTCGCCGGATGCTTCAATCGGCTATGCCAAGCGACACAAGCTGTTTACTCCTGAAGAGCTTGTTTGTGCCTCGACTTTGTATCAGTACATTGACGACCAACGCCTAGAGATTCGAAATATCGACCTGTTGGAGAAGACTAAGCGGAAGACCTCTCACCAGCACCACACCAAGGATAAGCGCCTGGCTGGCCGCAGTATCGAGGAACGGCCTAAGGTCGTTGAACGACGCAGGCAGTTCGGTCACTGGGAGATGGATACCATTGTCGGTAAACGCAATGGCAAGGAGAGCGTCATCTTGACTCTGATTGAGCGCAAGACCCGTTGCCAACTTCTCCGCTTGATAGAAGGACGAGATGCAGACTCTGTGAGCTATGCATTGCGTGGAATCAAGCGCGAATGGGGAGCTTGCATCAAGACCATCACAGCCGACAACGGACCCGAGTTCACCGCCTTAAATACTGCTTTTGCTGGGACGGAAACTGAGATCTTCTACGCCCATCCTTACACGTCCTGCGACCGTGGCACCAACGAGGCACATAACCGGATGATCCGCCAGGACTTCCCTAAGGGCATGTCCCTAGATGACATTAGCCCTAGTCAAGTGCAGGCCACGCAAGACCGCTTGAATCAGTTGCCTCGCAAACAACAGGGCTACTGCACACCCCAGCAAAACTTTGAGGCCGAAGCTCGGCGCGTTCGCCGCATGGCCCAGTAGTCTCTCTAGCGCCACAACTTCTATTTGATAACGGCCTGTTCTGGGATTGTCCTCAACGACTGGCTAACTTGTTCTTGCAATTTACGGCAAAATAAATACATCTGCCTAAATCATTAGTAAACAACACCCGCTACTCTACACCAACTAGAGTTAGTCTTATCATAAAACAAATACACGTCGTCAACTAGATCAGATCGATCTTATCAACAACGTGCATGATTCAGTTATTTCAATCGTTTCAACAACCATACTGGCCGGTGCCGCTCAGACTTGTGCACCCGGGTATTAACGACTTGTAGCAATTGTAAAATGGTGAAAATTAGTGAATTACGTTTTCGGTACGCAATGTACTTCGGTTCCCACTCGGTCACATACTTCTCTTTGTACGACCGTAATCCCTGAAAACCATATAACTGGTAGCCATATTCGTAAATTAAATGAGCAATTTTTTCTTGAATAAAACTGTAGCGTGAAACCCCCACACCGGATAACGGTGCCATTCCCATATTGAAATAAGCATAGCCATCGTCACGCGCCTGTTCAAATAGGTGCACAAAGACCGTGTCCATAATGCCGGATGGCGCCGATTTGCTTGACCGCATTAAGTCAATTGAAGTCGTCTGATGATTTCCCTGCGGCATAATATTCGCAAACGCGACAATTCGGTGGTCAGGATCATAAACGACCGCTACGGGTGCCTGATTGAGATACTGCTCATCAAAAAATCCGAGCGAGAATCCTTTTTCCGTCTCACCTGCTAACCAACTATCCGAAACAGCTCGTAATTCAGCCATAACGTTGGCACTGAACGGTGGCTGCAAGATGGCAAACTCATAGTGATCCCGGGTAAACTTATTCATTAGGGCCCGCTCACCCCGTAGCCGTTTACCAGCCAAACTAAAGTCTGCCAATTTGACGTGCCCTTCTTCACCGGTTTTGATAAAGTCAAAGCCCATTTCGTGTAGGCGCATCGTCAGCATCTCACTAATTTCGTAAAAGACTAGCGAGCAACCGTCACTATCTGCGTCATCCAATAACTGTTCCAAGGCAGCTTGTAATACCGCTTGATTACCGAATGGCTCTCCCATAATGATCAGTTTATCAGCCTTCTGCTGGTATAAGAAGATCAGTTGATCGACCCCATCGACTTGATAGTAATATGCTAACTTATCATTCAAATAAGCCAAGTGTGAGATTTCATTGCCGCCATAAGTTTCAATCACTTGTTTGACCCGAGCCGCATCCATCTTTTGACGCAATCGGGCGTTATAGCCACTCGCAAAGTAGCGGTACATAATAATCAAAATCATTGCCGCTAAGACTAACCCAATCACCCCAAATAACCAGAGCTTTTGTGATGGGAAGAACAGCGCTTCAGGAACCGCATGCCGATGATGAATTTGGGGCGCGTTATAGACCCCCACAATCGTATACAAGATAAAGGTCACCACATACACGCAGCTAACCCACAACGTTTGCCCCCACGAAAAAGCCAACCGATCACGATAATAAGCATGCCGCGACAAAGCCACTAGCGCTAGAATCACAATCAAGAAAATCACAAATTTCATCGAAATTGCATCATAAACGACGAGCCAGCGAATCGTATTCAAAATTGCAATCAGCAGGACAATCACCGTTGGCCAAAAAGCTTTTTTGACCCGGCCAGCAGTTCCCAACGCCACCCCAATCAGTAAGAAGGCCATAATAATACTGCTGGCCTGATTAATAAAGAAAAAGGTGTACGGATAAAACTGTAAGAAGAGTTTATTGCTATATGCAAAGGTAGGGACCGTTGACATCAACAACATCAGAAAACCAGAAAAGTAGAGAAAAACCGTCAGTACCATCTGAGCAACACGTTGTAATGCCTGCTTAGGAATACCCGCTAAGCACACGTTTAAGCGATGGCCGGTGTCATGGATGAGTAAGACCATCCCGATGGCAAACGGGATAATATAGTAGAATAACCGGTAAAATAAGAGCCATACGACGGCGTCTGGTCGAGAAACTCCGACCGCACTGAGACCAAAAATCATGAAAACGTCGAATGACCCAATACCACCGGGTACCATTGACACTTCACCGACAACCGAAGCAATCACGAATAACGGCACGACTGCTGCAAAATCAATGGGTAATCCCATAAAGTTTCCAATTAATAAGAAGAACAGCACACAGCCAGTCCATTCACCAAACGACCCACTCAATAACCGAACGACGTTGCCGAGCGTAAGGCCATCGAAGAATTCCGAATCGTTGATCCGTGTAAAAATAAAGATAGCTGGAAAATACAGTGCACCACCGACGAGCCAGATCCAGTAACTGCCATACATGTTCCCAATGCCAAAGCCATAGACTAGCACGAGTGAGATCATACAATATAATGACAATCCCGAAACTAAAAACAAAGCGATCTTGGAAATGGCAAACACGATTTGTTTTTTAGTGGCTTCGCGATTATAAAAGTTAGCACGCAGTGAGGCGCCCAGCACGCCCCCAAAACCACCGATATTCGTAAATGTATTGGTGATCCATCCAGCTTTTAAGATATAGCCAAGTGAATAGTGGTTGGGTAAAAACTTTGTAATCATGACGTCATACGTCAGCATTGGTGTCACTGCGATAATACCAATCACGACCATGCTCAACAGATGCCACCAGCTTTGCGAAGCAAGCGCATTCGCCAACTGCGCGCCACTGACTTCCTTCGCAATTTTGCCGACTTCCGTAATCACAAATAACAGGACAGAGAATACAAATAATGCTTTGATGATCCCCATGCGTTTATTGAGTGCCGTCCCGATTTTCTGTAACGTTGCCTTCAAAAAAATTCTCCTTTCCCTAGATTATCTGTATTTAATCTTAATTTTACAATCTACTCTTTATGATCAAGATAGCGATGTTACTGGTCTTTCAACTGGATATAAGGATCTTGATGCCATGACTACTGGTTTGCATAAGGATGAATTAGTTATTTTGGCTGCCCGTCCGGGTGTTGGTAAAACTGCCTTTGCTTTGAATTTAGCGCAAAATGCTGCGACTAAGTCGAATGCAACGGTAGCGATATTTTCTCTAGAAATGGGTGCTGAGTCTTTAGTTAACCGTATGCTATGTTCTGAAGGTAGTATTGATGCTAACGCTCTGAGAACCGGAAAATTGGACGAGAATCAATGGAACAGTCTGGTTGTAGCAATGGGAAGTTTGTCACGTACCAATGTGTATATTGACGATACTCCTGGTATCAAGATGGCTGAGATTAGATCAAAGTGTCGTCGACTTCTTAAAGAAAGTGGTCAACTTGATTTGGTTATTATTGATTATTTGCAGTTGATTGAAGGTACTGGTCAAGAAAATAGACAACAGGAAGTTTCTGTTATCTCTCGTAATTTGAAAAAATTAGCAAAAGAATTACATGTACCAATAATAGCATTATCACAGCTTTCCCGTGGTGTTGAAGCTCGTCAGGATAAAAGACCAATGTTGTCAGATATCCGTGAATCTGGTTCAATTGAACAGGATGCTGATATCGTTGCTTTCCTTTATCGTGATGAGGATGGCGATGGCGATGGTGACAATAATAATGAACCACAAGAGGAACCAGAAGACCCTGATGTAGGTGAAGTTGAAGTAATTATCAGTAAGAACCGTTCAGGTCCTCGTGGAACGGCCAAGTTATTGTTCGTGAAATCTTATAATAAGTTTTCATCGATAGCGAATATTCCAGAAAATTAAATAGTGTAGGTGTAGAAGAGATATGACAACAGTTGTTGTAGTAGGTACCCAATGGGGCGATGAAGGTAAAGGTAAGATTACCGATTATTTCAGTGGTGAAGCTAACATTATTGCACGTTACCAAGGTGGAGATAATGCCGGTCACACTTTAAATATCGATAATCACGTTTACAAGTTAAGATCTGTTCCATCAGGTATTTTGTATTCAGATAAGACGAGCGTTATTGGAAATGGTGTCGTTTTGAACCTAGAGTCACTTCAAGAAGAATTGGGACGTCTTCACGAGCAAGGTGTTGATACAACTAACTTGAAGATTTCTAACCGCGCACAGTTGATTCTTCCTTACCACATTCAATTAGATAAACTTCAAGAAGCCGCTAAGGGCGATTCTAAAGTTGGAACAACTAATCGTGGTATTGGACCTGCTTATACTGACAAAGCTTCACGTGTTGGTATTAGAATGGCTGATATTCTTGATAAAGAATTGTTCAAAGAATTATTAACTGAAAATCTTAAACAAAAGAATGAACTATTTACAAAGATTTATGGTGTTGAACCAATGAAATTTGATGATATCTTTGAAAAGTATTATCAAATTGGTCAAGACCTAAAGAATCGTGTCATTGACACATCTGCATATTTGAATAAAGAATTAAAGAATGGTAAAAATGTTCTATTTGAAGGTGCACAAGGGATCATGCTTGATATTGACCATGGTACTTATCCTTATGTAACCTCTTCAAATCCAGCTGGTGGCGTAACTACTGGTGCCGGTGTTGGTGCTCCATTGATCGATAATGTCATTGGCGTAGTTAAGGCTTATACATCACGTGTTGGTGCGGGTCCATTCCCAACTGAACAACTAAATGATACTGGTGATTTCTTGCGTGAAGCAGGTCATGAATATGGAACAGTTACTCATCGTCCACGTCGTGTTGGTTGGCTAGACCTAGTTGTCCTAAAGCACTCATGTAACGTTTCTGGTGTTACTCATCTATCACTTAACTGCTTAGACGTTTTAACAGGTCTAAAAGAAATTAAGGTCTGCACAGGTTATGATCTTAATGGCAAGATTATTGATGAATACCCAGCTAACCTAAATGTTTTGGCCAAATGTAAGCCTGTTTATAAGACCTTTGAAGGCTGGACAGAAGATATGACTCAAGCCAAGAGTTTGGATGAGTTACCACAACAAGCTAGAGATTATCTTGACTTCATCAAAAATCAATTGGGTGTTGAATATGCTACAGTTTCAGTTGGTCCTGATAGAGAACAAACAATTGAAGTAAATGATGTTTGGAAAAATTAATTAGATAAATATATGAGGATTGGTTGATTACTATTCCTTGTAGGATAAGTCGGTTTCATCATTAAGATGGCCGGCTTTTTTGTTTGGAAAAAAATATGATGATTGTTTCATCGTTAGGTAGATTGCAAATTTAATCCGATTACAAGTGCATGCCCCCATCTTCATGCCGATTTCGAGTTTGGTGTTGCCGTTGCTTTTTCGCCATTTCCCACTCAGTCTCTTTTAAACCTTGCGCCTGTCTTTGTCGTTGGTAATCTTCATCACGAGCATATAGAACAGTCATGATTGCGTCACTAAAGGCTGTTTTTAAGTAGTAGTTTGGACTAACTGGCTTATAATTTAACGGTTGATAATGCCCCATATTTGCTTTTCGGTACTGGTCGTCCTTATCTTGTTGCTCTTTTAACTGCTTTTGGATTTTTTCAATCTGGCTGGTTTTAATAGTTGGATCAGCTTTACACTCACCAAGAAAAATTTGTTTCGTTCCGTCATGCTTTAAAACTCGTTGTAAGTTATGATTTTCTAACTGATCTAAGCTAAACTGCCCCGACAAATAAGCTAACCCTAATTGATGTTCTTGGGTACTGAAAACCCTCGGTGGGTTTTCTTGCCATTGTGCCATTGTTTCGACTTTTAATGGCTTTAAAGTTGGATCATAGTACATCACGGCTGTATAAGCCTGTTCTTGTCTAACTAGTGAAAGATCATCTAAATCACCATTAGGAAAGGCTCTTTTCAATACCTCATGGTATTGCGTTTGAATGACTTGCTTAACTGCCATGATTGTCCGTAGGTCTTTGACTGCTCTCGTAATCTTTTGCTGTTCTGCTGGTGAATACTTTTCTAGTAGTCCTTTATCGACGTGTTTTAGGCTTTCTAAGCTATCAGAGTGGATCATTAGCGTATATTTCAGATCGATTTTGGCCTCTTTTTCTTGTTGCATTAATAACTTAAAACCAACGTATGGCCGCTTGGTAAAGGTCAATAATTGCTGGGTCGATAAATCATCACGAATATTCATTAAACGTTCGTTTAATTCACTGCCTTTGAAAACTGTTTGCTCGCTTTCGGTTTCCTTAATTAATTCTTGTCTTTCAGCTTGTGTGGTCTGTTCAAAATTAAGCTCTGGATAAAGTTTTTTCGTAGTACGATCGACCACTTTATTTAAGAGTTCGTCTGCCTTTTTTAATGAGCTTTCTTGTTGGTTAATTGTCAATAATTCTTTAGTCACATCTTCACCAACTGCATGTTTAATTAAGGTGCTATTTTTCCAATTAAATAGCATGCGCCGTTTATCATCTAGGCTCTCCAAACTGATATAAGTTTTCAGTTCATGACTTAACTCATTGACCACCCGTTTTTCATTAAACGAGAAGTGTTTGCTTAGACTATCTAAATGACCTCTATTGATTACTTTTTCTTGGTTGTTTTTATAACTGGCTTTGGCCTTGCGATAGTTTTTTACTTGTTGGTTAAATTCTTTTCTTTCATACCGCTTGCTATTAATTCCCTCATGTTGAGTTGGTGTATCATCTATTCCTTGATCGACAAATGATTTTTCGCTAATTCGATCGGGAATATTTTTTTGTGCTAAAGACTGATTAACACTTGTTGCCCAATTATGCCGCCACTCATTAATTTTTTCCTTTTTATCCCAATCAACTAACCAAATTTTTCTTTGTTTTGGGAACCCACTTTTAGTTAGAAGTTGCTTTCCATTTTCATCTTTAATGTACTGCGTTTTTGCCTTTAATCCCCAAGTACCATCGGGGTTAAAGGGCCGATTAGTTAACATCACATGAGCATGCGGATTATCCGGGTGATCACGATGAATTGCGACATCAGCTACCATACCTTGATCGACAAAATTCTCTTGCACGTATTTAGTTAATAATTCTTTTTGTTCATCTGTACTTAACTCAATTGGTAAAGCTACGTTAAACTCTTTTGCATACCGTGAGTTTGCTTTACGATCTTTCTTTTCAACTTCATTCCATAACTGCTCCCGATCACTCGCCCATTTTGGTGCATTCTTTGGTGTTAAAATAAAGCTTTCTGGCATAACCGAACGCGCATAAAAATAGCTTCGTCCTTCTTTTTGATCGAATAACTTTTCACCACTTCTATAAGCAGATCCAGCAATGGCACTACGTCCTTTACCAGCACTAATATTTTGAAAACTCATGTGAAAAATTGCCATGTTAATCACCGTCTTCCTTTGATTCTATGAGTTTGACTTTGTTGTCGCCAACGGCGACTTCTAATACAGGTTTTAATGGGGTTAACACAACATAGAATTTATTCTATGTGTAAGTGCGCATTGACCTCGTTTAACTCGGTCTGCTGATTCTCCTGAATTTACTTTTAGTGTATGCCTTCCTCTTCGCTATTTCAACTTTTATACTTTGACTTAACGTTTCCTATATGATATTGTTTCGGTGATTATTTCTAATATGATTGGAGGGATCGTTATGTCTAAAAGTAACTTAGAAAAACAAGAAGCTAAATTAAAAGCCCTTAATCAAAAAATTAAGGACGAAAAAAATAAGATTGAACAACGGCTAGGTAAACAAATCATCAGTCAAGCCAATTTAGATTATGCTAATTTGTCTAACGATCAGATTAAGCTTCTAGCTAAGCAATTTTCTGAATTTTTAAAGGTAAAGTCCGTAGATCATTAGCCATACGAGATGGGGAAATTCCATGTCTAATCAATATGAAAAACTAGTCGAGCAGCAAGCGCGTTTAAAACAAAAAATTGATCGGGAAGATTTTAAATTACGACAATCTAAATACTATGAAAGCCGACAAGACCGCAAAGCACGTTCTCGCCGATTAATTCAAAAAGGGGCTTTGCTCGAAAAATACTTTCAAGCTGATAATCTCTCGGTCGAACAAACCGAAGAGCTTTTAAAGATATTTGCCGATTACATTAATGCCCATAAACCGAATAAACTCAAAAACGATCAACCTAATAACTAGGCCGATCGTTTTTATTTTCTGGATCATTTTTTGGCTTAATTTCTGGGTTTTGATCCGCAAAATCTTTTAATTGTTCTTGGATTCTTTTACCAATTTCGTCTTCAACTGATTTAAGCTCTAAGTTTGCTCTAATTTGTAATCCTTGAATGCCATTGTCATATGTCCACCGTTTAATTTTAGCCATGTCATTAGTTCGATAATAATTGGCAATTAGTTCGTTCCATTGATCCCACTTATCTAACGGCACATTGATTAAGCCTGCACCACCGTCAATCATAATTTTATTAGCACTTAAAGTCGCCGTCCTTTTGTTCCCGTCCCAAAAGATTTGTTGGCGCATATTATGATACATAACAGTCAATGCTTTATCAGTGGTCGTTGTTTGCGGATCAGCCAAAATTTTTTGTAAAAAGGATTGTTCTTGTTTTTCGTTAATTAAGGGTGGTTCAAAAAAGTCTTCACTGCCTAAATCAACTCCTCCTTTTCCTTGCCGTAATTCTCCTGGTACTAAGGCGTCTTCTGCGGCCACAATCTTGTTAATTTGTTTTTCCATGGTTAACGTTAAAGGGGCATTTTGATCAGTGATATATTGCCACCCACGCTTTAAGTTAACAATTGTCAAAATATCTTCAACAGGAACGCCTGCCACACTCATGCCGTCCATAATGGTTTGTGTTTGCGGCAAAGTGGTATTTACGCCTTCAAAGCGGGCATTAGTGTGCACTAGCTTGGTAAAATTTGTTCGAGCAAACCGTTTGTTTTCTGCAACTGTAAATTGATACTTGTCCATATATGCTTGTGTCTTAGTCATATTTTGTACCTCCTTTTCATTCCAACCACTGATTCATTGACTCGTCCATGTTAAATCACGAAATGCTTTTCGTTGATAATTTGCTCTTGGCGCTTATCTAAGAGGTAAGTGTGTAACGCGTCAAACAGCTTGCGTTTATCAGGATCTGGATTATGAGCTGCTTGCTCCCAAATGTCTTGAATATTGACTGTCCAGGGGTCAGCCAACAATTGCTCTATTTTTTCGATTTCTTTGCTTGGTTTGGTCATTAAAAAAACTCCTTTCCCATCTTTCTAGATTAATTATCGCCTATTCAGCTATTTAAGACGCCTATTTTAGCTTCTAAACGATTTTAAACCAGTTTTAATATAATTATGTGTCGAACACTCAAAATGGCTTAGATGAGCTTATATGCTGTTTAATTCTAAAAGCACTCATTGTCAGCGTTTTGCTCTTCGGGGTGTTTGGCCGCATATTTTCTAGCCGCTTGTTTATTCCACCAAACCCCAAATAGGTTTTGCATGGTGCCGTACAGGTAGTTTTCAACGTTCTTAATGTGCTTCTCATTGCTTCTAAGAGCGTTAAAGTAGCGTCTCAAGGCTTTGGTCATTAAAGGCTTCAGCTCCTCATCATCAAGTGGGATTAGGACCCCAATATCCTGATGATCCTTCTCAACTCGGTACTTAGCATTTAAGATAATGCCGATGAAGCGACGCATTTGTTGTGGGGTTCGGCACCAAAAGCTAAGTAGTTGCACAGCTTCGGGTTCTAAGAAAACTGGTAACCCACTGTCTTCATCAGTTAAGAAGTCCTTAGCATGTTTCACGAGATCATGGTTTTGCTTTTCTAGTTCTGCTGGTGAGAATTGGGCTGTGGAAAAGTCCAACTTTTGAGTATCTATATTATATCTATTAGTATCTAAATTATTAGTATAGTCTAGATTGTGACTCTTTTTGACACTTTCGCGTGTATCAAGGGCTTGTGGTGTATCTTTAACGAACTTCCGCGAAGGTTCCGTTTTGACACTTTCGCGTGTACCAAGGGTTCGTGGCTCTTGTTGCCGAGATTTTGTATAAATGTCTGTTGCCGTAACTTCTAAATCTGCTAAATACAATCTATTTGGTTCATTTTTACCAGTTTTGGGATTAAAGTGCATGGTTTTCTGAAATAATAATCCTTGGTTTTCAAGTTCATTTTTTACCCTAATCACTTTCTTTTTTGACCAGCCCATAAGATCTGTTAGTTCTTGATTTGTAAAAATGAAATAAACCCGGTTATCTTCATCAACCCAGTTGTTTTTCAATGAATAATCTAGTCTATCGCGTAAAATCATATATCCTAATTTTGCACTATCACTTAATGTCTTATATTGAGATCCATAAATTAAAACCTGTGGGAATTGGAAAAAACGAGTTGCATAAGCTTTTTCCGACTCAATAAAATTGAAATGAGTTTGATTCATTATAAAACTTCCCTTCTCAACTGACACATACTGTCTCGAAAGAGAGTTGCTAAAACATTAGATTTGCTTTAAAATACAAATCTGATATGCTTTAACTAAATTACAAAGCATTCATTTAGCCGTGAGGGCTTTGTAATTTACCAGCATGTGTCTATTCTTGGTTGCCCATTCGGCAACTTTTTTAATTTCTAACAACAAAAAATGGACTAAATAGCTTCGGTTAGCTACTTAGTCCATTGGCTTTGATTTGTTTTTAACTATCCTTCACTTGTCCTCTAGGACTGGTTTGTGGTATAATTAGCCTACAAATTAAGAACCATATTCAGTCGATTTTCACCGCCAAGTTAAAATCGACTGAATCTAAGTAGCTGTCTGATAGCTACTTGCTAAACAGAAAAAGTCCCTGATTCCCCGTGAATCAGGGACTTTTTCTGTTTAGCTTTATCTTCTATTCGGTTGTTAAATTAGTTTTAATCTAGCATAGCGCTTATCTTCCAGCAACATTATTTGATCTTGTATACTTTACCAGCTCTTAGTTTGGAACCAACAAGCGATTGAATATACTAGCAAATATTATTCAATCGATGTTTTAATTAAATTAACCAAAAAATGTAACATTTATTGTAGTTGCTGTTGTACTTATGCATTTTCTAGCTGATCATAATTATAGATTGAACTCTTTTTTCAATAGCTGTTCTAAATATCTGGAAGCTGTTAACTCTTTTCCTTTGGCACGTCTGGCCAATTCATTAGCAACGTTTTGTTTTAAAGTATAAGACTTTGAAACTCTAGGTGTAGGAGGTTCATTTGTTATTGGATTGCTGTTCATACTGTTTTTTAATTGGTCCATTTTATCTTCAAATGCCATGATGTTGATCCTTTCGATAGCATATCATGCTATGTCATAGCATGATATGCTTATTGCTTAGTAAACGTATCAAATATTTTGTCAATTTTCTCAAAAAATTCCCTTGCTTTTGGAGTTGAGCTTTTGCCTTTTTCCATGTTGATCAGTGGTTCATGATTAAGAGTTGTTTTATTGAATACTTCTCTTTCAGGAATTAAGGCAATGGTTCTGGGATCTTTTTTCATTTGTTCCACAAATTCATGTGAAGATTTAGTATTATGTTTTATTCTATTTCCAATAAATTTTAATTCTGCTGTGATAAAGCTTTTACGACTTTCAACATTAATTACTTCTTGCTTTAATTGTTCCATTCTTAATTCCAAATTACTTTTGGAAATAAAACCGTATTCACTTGGTTCAATCGGACTAAATACTAAATCTGAAATTACAATCATATTTTGCGTGATTGTCGAAAAATCCGGATGTGTGTCGATTAATACATAGTCAAATTTTTTCAGTTTGTCATAATTGTCTGAGAACCACATGTACATTAGTAATTCTTTGTTGGCTCTCGTTTGAAGATCATTGTTGACCATATCTAAATTCATAGAAGCAGGAATAATTGATAAGTTTTTGTGCAATTCAATAATTTCTACTTTTTCACTATCTTTTGTAAAAATGTTAGCTAAGGTGCCATGGTCTTTATAAATATCATAGGTTTGGGTCAGACTACATTGGTGGTCGCTATCAATCAGCAAAACGTTATAGCCTTTGCTAGACAGCCATTCACTATAATTGAAAGTTAACGTTGTTTTGCCAACCCCTCCCTTAATAGCAGAAAAAGTAATTATTTTCATAGGGCGCCTCCTTGTTTGCAGTTAAAGCATATCATAGCATGATATGCTATGCAATGACTGAATATAGCACAGCATGTTTTTTATATCTTTTTTCTTTGTTGTGTATGTTTGCTAATGTCCGTCTTTCTAGTAGCTTCTGGTCTCACCGAAATGATTTAAATAAGTAAATGGCCAATTGTTAGGTAGTAATGGTTGATATTCAAAAGGATAAAGCGATGAGTGGGGATAGAAACAAGCTTAATTAGAGGTTTTGTGTCCTAAATCTGTTTAGTTGTTATTCAAACTATTAGCTAATTGCTGAGCAGCCAATAACATTAAATCCTTAATTTGCTCTGGTGACTCAGGCTGATCTTGCCTAACCAGACACGTAGAATATTGGTAAAACCACCTAGTTGAAAAGCCATCACATAATTCACTTGGGTAGGAGTGCCCTGAACATGTCAGGGAGCCGCAAACTGTTGATAACGGGGGATTGCTTTTTGCTACCAAATTTCATTCATGTGATCAAATAAGCCTTGGCGGATCAATAATTGAATTAAATCCCGTTTTCGCCAGGCAAATTCTATAATTAATCCGAACAGAAATTAAAAAGCCCAAAGCAACCACTTACAATGGTAGTAA
>NZ_JBTYYZ010000013.1:0-41395 GCF_054881455.1 Companilactobacillus sp. FL22-3
GTTATTATTCCGGTTTAGCTCAGTTGGTAGAGCACCTGACTGTTAATCAGGTTGTCGTCAGTTCGAGTCTGACAACCGGAGTTTTTTTTATCTTGGAGAGTTGTCCGAGTGGTTGAAGGAGCATGATTGGAAATCATGTATACGGGTATTGACCTGTATCAGGGGTTCGAACCCCCTACTCTCCGTTAAGGTTAAACTCAATATGGTTAATATACCAACAAAGGCCGTCCTATCTAACGATAGGGCGGTTTTTTTAGTAAAATCGGCTCTTAGTCAAATCGTATTAATCATTGATAAAATGTAAGCTACGAAAAAGCTATTCATAGAGTCAACAAATTTCGTTATATAATTAACATAAAAAAATGAGAAATTGACTAGTCAAATAATGTAACCATATGATATAATAAATTCTGTTGTGATAGAGATATGCGCCTATAGCGCAATTGGATAGAGTGTCTGACTACGAATCAGAAGGTTGTAGGTTCGACTCCTACTAGGCGCACTAATTAAAAGAGACTTATGAGTTTAACTCATAGGTCTCTTTTTTTACTTTTGAGAAATATTTTTAATAAACTTTTGATAATCTCTTTCTTCACCAGTTGCAATGATTTGTAAGTTGGTTAAGTCATTTTGTCTTAGACTGTCCTCATCAACATTGATTTCTTCAGTAAAGGTGGCATTGCCGATCAATCGTAATTTACTGTGCTCTTTATTATTGCTGAGGGTGACTTTTGTCTTGACCATACCACCGGGATTGTAGACTTTAATCTCTTTGTTAGGGTCAAATTGATCTTTATGTAGCATGGCAAAAACCAAACTTGCTGCTGACATACCGGTTCCGCAAGCGTTAGTAAAGCCGACGCCACGTTCATAAGTTTCAACAAATAATTTATTCGTTGCTAGTATTTGCCCAAAGCTAACGTTAACGCCTTCAGGGAAATACGGGTTTTGGGAATTGAGTTCTTGACCAAGGTCGCCAAGCTCTAATTTACTTACCTCGGGAACGAAGCTGATAAGGTGTGGATTAGGCACAGCTACAGCAGTAAAACTTTGATCCGGTAGGAATTCAGGTATCATCTGATCGACCATTTCAGCTTCATTGTGATATGAAAATGGTAAATCAAGATTATTGAAAGATATTGGACCAATTTCAACGCTGAAAGCAGGTACACCAGGATAAAAGTCTTCAGATTTTTCGACTTCTAATGGTGCATCGTTAGTCTCAACCTGGAAACTGTCTAACTGAAATTTTTCAGATAGGTAGCGACTGACGGTTCTTAAACCATTTCCACACATCTTGGCTAAGCTACCATCAGCGTTAATGACGGTCATTTTTCCAAGATAATTTTCACTAGCATCGACCACTAAGAGTCCATCAGCTCCACCGAAGACATTCTCACAGATATTGATGGCTAGTTTACTTAATTGTGTTGGCGTCAGGGGAGTCTCTAACAGAGTTTGATCAAGGATAAAGAATGTATTTTCTGAACCATGTACTTTGAGAAGTTTTACCAATCTATTCACCTCATTAATTAAAAAATGTTTGATATATTTTCAAAACGGCCTTATCAGCGTCATTCTCTTGAATGCCAATCATGATTGAGATTCTTGAGGCGCCCTGATTGATCATATGAACAGCAATGTTGTTTTCGGTTAACGAATCAATGATTTCACCAATCGTGTTAACATTGTGGGCGATGCCTTCGCCAACTACCATAATAATGGCATAGTCATCGATCCATTCCAAATAATCAGGCTTTAATATTTCTCGGACATCGTGGCAAAGATGGTCAATCGTTGTCTTATTCAACTTTGTGCGGTCAAAAATAACGGTCAAATCATCGATTCCGGAAGGCATATGTTCATAAGAGATATTGTATTTATAAAATATTTGCAATAACTTCAAAGTAAAACCGACTTCTTTGTTTAACAAGTATCGATGGATATAGAGAGCTGAAAAGCGTTTGGAACATGCAATACCTGTAATTTGATTAGCTGGGTCGAACAAAAACTGTTCAGGAACGATTAAAGTTCCATCGGCTGATGGATTATTGGTATTTTTGACATTGACTGGTACTTGGCCTTCAACAGCGGGGATAATGGCCTCATCTTGAAAAACAGAGAAACCTGCATAAGACAATTCTCTCATTTCTCGATAGGACATTTTTTTGATAGCCTGAGGATGTTTTACAACGTGATTATTAGCTGCATAAATTGCGTCAACATCGGTAAAGTTTTCATATAAATCAGCTTGAAATCCCCGACTGAGTAATGCTCCTGTGATATCAGATCCACCACGGGCAAAAGTACAAATTTGACCGTTAGTGTTGTAGCCAAAGAATCCAGGTACCACGACGCGTTTGTCAGTTGGTAGTTGCAGGCTAGCAAGATTAGCATAAGTTTGCGGTGAGATATCAGCATCGTTAGCTTGTCCATGAACAATGATTCCTGCTGTCTTAGGGTCAATCATTATTGATGGAATTTGTTGATTATTGAGGACGGCATTTAAAACGATGGCATTGAGATATTCACCATGAGCCTTAAAGGCTGCCAGCAAGTAATCATTGTTTTCAAAATCAATCGTAGCTAAATCAATCAGTATCTTTCGTAATTTAGAAATAACTGAGTTATCCAGTTTAAAATAATCACAAATTTGATGATATCTTGAGATAATCTGTTTGAGAATATTGGTAGAGTCTTCATTCAAAATGACAGAATTAGCATATTCGATCAATAAATCTGTCACCTTGATATCGTTAAGCGAACGTTTACCAGGGGCCGATGTAACGATCACTTTTCTTTCCGGATCATCTTTAATAATCTTTACGACCTTTGCAAATTGTTCACCAGTAGCGAGGGAACTTCCCCCAAACTTAACGATTTTCATGTAATACACCCCTAAAATTAAATAGTTTTTAATGATGAGTTTATCATTAACTTTAGTTATGACAAGGGAAAAAGACTGAAAAAATATAAAAATGAGAAAATTACTAATATTACTTGACTGATTATGAGGGTTGTTATAATCTAATAATCAATAAAAGAGGTCGCAATCGACATCAGTAAATAAGGGAGCTTCTGTAAGAGCTGTGAACTTATTGAAAGGGGAGATTGCCGAAGCGTTGGACTTTACAGAGTTCAACAAGCTGGGGCGTATTAACAAGAGAATACGAACTGTCGTGGCTAAAAAGTCGGTCACGGTGAGCTTATGACAAGTCGGATGCAAATTAATTTGTGGATCTCTTTGTTGTAAAGCAAAGGGATCTTTTTTTATCAAAAGGAGCATTTTCTATGAAAATAAACAGTTTAGATAGCTATGAAGGACATTTGATGATTGGTGGGGTCGATAGCGTTGAATTGGCCAAAAAATACGGTACGCCACTGTATATTTTTGATATTGAAAAGGTTCGTGCCGAGATCAACAAATATAAAGAAGCTTTTGTCGCCAATCAATTAAAGTATCAAATCAGTTATGCTAGCAAAGCATTTGCAGTCAAAGCTATCTATCAAGTGATGGCACAGGAGAATGTGCACGTTGATGTCGTTTCAGGCGGCGAACTACAAACGGCCTTAGAAGCCGGATTTCCAGCGGATAAGATCAGTTTTCATGGAAATAATAAAACTTTTGAAGAATTAGTTATGGCGGTACAAAATCAAGTTGGAGTAATTATTTTAGACAATTTTTTAGAGATTGAATTACTTTCACGTATTTTAAAAACAGACCATACCAAAATCAAAGTTATGTTGCGACTGACTCCAGGAATTTCAGCACATACCCATAAGTACGATCAAACCGGACAAGTTGACAGTAAGTTTGGCTTTGATGTCGAATCTGGGCAGGCTAAACGAGCCTTAGAGTTAGTTTTAAAAGATCCTAATATGGAAATGCTGGGAATTCACGCACATATCGGGTCACAGATTTTTGGAACGCAAGGTTTCGTCTTATTGGCAAAAAAGATGGTAGAGATTGCTAAGAGCTTCCAAGCAGAATTTGATTATTGGCCAAAAGTAATTAATCTAGGCGGTGGTTTTGGTATTCGTTATAACGATGACGATGACCCAATTGCTCCGAAAGTCTTTATTCAACAAATTGCTGCGGAATTGAAGAAGGATTGTCAGCAAGTGCCTGAAATTTGGATCGAACCAGGAAGATCGATCGTTGGTCCTGCAGGATATACGTTGTATACAGTCGGTTCGCGAAAAGATATTCCCAACTTAATCTCGTATTTATCAGTCGACGGAGGGATGGGAGATAATATTCGTCCCGCTTTATATCAAGCTAAATATGAAGCTGTGGTCGCAAATAAATTGAATCAGCCCATTAAGGAAACGGTTCATCTTGCTGGTAAGTACTGTGAGTCAGGTGATATTTTGATCGATCAATTACCAGTTCCGCAAACACAGCCGGGTGATATCATCGCTGTATTAGCTACTGGAGCTTACGGTTATTCTATGGCAATGAATTACAATCGCAACCCCAGACCAGCAGTAGTTTTCGTCGAAAATGGCGAGGATAAGTTAGTCGTCAAACGTGAAAGTTTGCAAGATTTAACTAGACTTGATTTGGATTATTAATGGAGGATTTAAGATGGCAAAGATGAATGCACGAGAAATTATTGATTATATAGGAAATTCTAAGAAAACTACTCCGGTAAAAGTTTATTTGCAAGAGGATGTTACTTCGATAACTTTTCCCCCAGAAATAAAGGTTTTTCGAAATAAAGATTTTGCCATTTTGATTGGTGACTATCAAGTAATTGAACCAATCTTAAGAGCACATCATTTTAATGATCCATATGTGGAAACAATCGGTCAAAATACTGGCGTACCCATGCTAGATATTAAGAATGTCAACGCTCGGATTGAACCGGGTGCAATCATTCGTGATCAAGTGACTATTGGTGATAACGCCGTTATAATGATGGGTGCAGTTATTAATATTGAAGCCGAAATCGGTGCTAAGACGATGATCGATATGGGAGCAGTTCTCGGTGGTCGTGCTATTGTTGGAGAAAATTCTCACATTGGTGCTAATGCAGTGTTAGCTGGCGTGGTTGAACCTGCTTCCGCTAAACCAGTTAAAGTCGGTAATAATGTCGTTATCGGAGCTAATGCAGTCGTTCTCGAAGGTGTTGAAGTTGGCGATAATGCCGTTGTAGGTGCTGGTGCGGTAGTGACCAAAGATGTAGCTGCAGGGAGTGTTGTTGCTGGTGTTCCCGCCAAAATCCTCAAAGTTAAAGATCAAAAGACAACTGACAAGACTAAAATCGAAAGTACTTTAAGGAAGTTGTAATTATGGCTCTAACGACAGGACAATTGATTCAAATCAGACGACACTTGCATTCGATTCCGGAGCTAGCGATGCAAGAAGTTAAAACACAGGCCTATCTTTTACAAGTTATTCAAGCGATGGATCAAAACTTTTTACACGTAAAAACTTTTTCACAATTGCCAACGGCCATTTTAGTTAGAGTTGATGGTTCTAAACCAGTTAGAAACATTGGGTATCGTTGTGACATGGATGCTTTACCGGTAACTGAAACCAACGAATTCGATTATCGTTCGACTAATAACGGCGTGATGCATGCTTGTGGTCATGATATTCATATGACTGTGGCCTTAGGAATCTTGAATTATTTCAGTCAACATCAACCAATTGATAATTTAATTTTCTTTTTT
Organism: Companilactobacillus sp. FL22-3; assembly: GCF_054881455.1. Classification (NCBI taxonomy): domain Bacteria; kingdom Bacillati; phylum Bacillota; class Bacilli; order Lactobacillales; family Lactobacillaceae; genus Companilactobacillus; species Companilactobacillus sp. FL22-3. The sequence goes on from NZ_JBTYYZ010000013.1 coordinate 5,680, forward strand.
CAACCAGCAGAAGAAAGTCAAAGTGGTGGCAAAATTGCCTATGATTTAGGTGCTTTTAGTGGCAAATTTCACGTTGATGAGTTCTATGGCTTACATGATAATCCGGATTTAAAGGCTGGTGTCATTGGTTGTCGTAAGGGAACATTGTTTGCAGGGACAACTGAAGTAGATGTGACTATTCACGGTAAGAGCGGTCATGCCGCTTATCCTCAATTGGCTACTGACAGTATTGTGATTGCAGCCAATTTTATCAACCAAGTGCAAACGATTGTTTCCAGAAATGTTGATCCAACCAAATGTGCCGTGATCACCTTTGGGCAAATGCAAGCTGGTGTGATCAGAAATGTGATTGCTGGTGAAGCTAAGCTGTACGGTACGATTAGAGGATTAACTCAAGAAATGATTCTATTTGTCCGCAAACGGCTCAAAGAAGTGGCCGCTGGTTTAGAGCAGTCCTTTGATTGTTCAATCTCAGTGGCATACAACCAAGGCGGATATTATCCGGTGGAAAATGATCCGACAACGACTAAGCGTTTGATTGACTTTATGAAACAAGCGGCTGATATAACTTTTGAAGAAACAAGTCCTAAAATGACTGGTGAGGATTTTGGCTATTTGATACATAAGATTCCAGGTACGATGTTTTGGCTCGGGGTTGACAGCCCAGCTGCATTACATTCAGCTGATTTTTTACCGAAAGAAGCAGCGATTGAAAAAGGTGTCGCAGCAATTGTTGAATTTTTGAAATATCGAATGAATTTGGAGGAAGCGTAATGAATGACGAGATCGATTTAATGACGGCAATCATCACCCCATTTGATGAGGAAGGAAAAATTGATTATCAAGCTTTAAAAAAACTGACGGAACATTTACTTTCCACAGGTACTAAAGGGTTTGTCGTTGGTGGAACTACTGGAGAAACGCCAACTCTGTCAGAAGCAGAAAAATTACAGCTTTATCAAAGATTCGTCGAAATAGTTGCAGGACGGGCACCTATTATTGCTGGTGCTGGAAGTAACAGTACTGAAGGTACGATTGATTTTATAAAGAAGTTGGCTGAAATTGATGGTATTGAGATGGCCCTGGTAGTAGTGCCTTATTACAATAAGCCTAATCAAAAGGGGATGGTGGCTCATTTTGAAACCGTAGCTAAACATTCACCATTACCAATCATGATTTATAACATTCCAGGTCGTACGGGAGTATTGATGGAGAAAGAAACCGTCGTACAACTGTCAAAGAATAAAAACATTGCCGGTATTAAACAATGCAATACGTTGGAAGATTTGGAATACATTGTTGAACATGTTGACCAATCATTTGATGTGTATAGCGGTGAAGATGGTCAGGCCTTATTTGCTAAGGTTATCGGAGCGAACGGCGTTATATCGGTAGCTTCACATATCTTTGGAAATGAAATGACAGAAATGTATCAATCGCTTGAAGATGGCAACTATCGCATAGCTGGTCAAATTCAACGTCAATTGACACCTAAGATGAATGCTTTGTTCATGTATCCTTCGCCTTCACCAGTCAAAGCTGCCTTGAACCGCTTAGGCTTTAAGGTTGGCGGTTGTCGTTTGCCAATCTTATCACTCGATAAGGATGAACAAGAACAACTATTTAAAATTTTGGACATTTAGAGGAGTAATTTATGCGAAAAGTAATCATTTCTGGATTTAACGGTTCGATGGGTCAAAAAACAGTTCAAATGGTTGAACAAGCTACCGATTTAACTTTAGTAGCAGGCTATAATCCAAATTTGAAAGATCTGAATCCACAAAGTTATGGACTTTCACCAGACGTAAAATTATTTAACAAACTTGAAGATATTACTGAAACTGCCGATATTTGGATTGATTTTTCCATTCCTAGTGCTGTTTTTGAAAATACTAAATTTGCGATTGAACACGGAATTAGACCAGTCGTAGGAACAAGTGGTTTGAGTGAAAGCCAAGTTAAAGAACTCCAAAAACTAGCTAAGACAAAACAACTCGGTGGGATCATCGCTTCTAATTTTGGACTATCGGCCGTGTTGATGATGAAATTTGCAGCGGTGGCCGCTAAATACTTTAGTCAGGCGGAAATAGTAGAAAAGCACCATGAGGATAAAATCGATGCTCCTTCGGGAACAGCCCTCAATACAGCTCGTTTGATTTATCAAGCCAGAGGACACAATCAAGTGGATTCTGCTTCGACTGATCCATTAGGAACTCGTGGCGGTGATTATCATGGTACGAAGATCCATGCCTTAAGATTACCCGGTTTTGTTGCCGATGAAGAAGTAATTTTTGGTGGAACTGGTGAGACCTTAACCATTTCGCAAAGTACCACTGATCGTGTAAGCTTCATGACTGGAGTCAAACTGGCAATTTCCGAAGTTGTTGAACAAGATCATTTAGTAATTGGTCTTGAAAATGTTATTTAGATTTTCACTAAAAAGATTAAAAAATATCTAATATTAAATGCTATTTTGTTATATGATTAGATTACATAAAATTTAAGGAGTGTTGAAGAATGCCAGAATTAGATGCATCAGTTAAGAATGTTGTTAATGAAACAATCGCCCCTATGGGACGATCAAAAATTAGAGAATTTGCCGAAAAATTTGCCAAAATCCCTGGATTAATCAAATTAACGTTGGGTGAACCTAATTTTAACGTTCCCGAACACATTAAAGCGGCTGCAATTGAAAGTATCACTGAAAATGAATCTCATTACTCTGATCAAAAGGGATTCTTAAGCTTAAGAAAAGCTATTTCAGATTATTTGAACAAACAATTTGATCTGCAATATGATCCAGAATCGGAAGTTATTGTTACGATTGGTGCTACAGAAGCTATTTTTGACTCATTAGCTGCCATTATTAATCCTGGTGACAAAGTTATTATTCCTACACCAACTTTTGCTTTATACATTCCCATCGTGAAGATCCTAGGCGGAATTCCAGTTCAAGTTGATACGACGGCTGATGGTTTCCGTCTGACTGGTGAGCATTTGGAACAAGTTATCCAAGCTCAAGGTCCAGATTCTGTTAAAGCATTGATGTTGAATTTCCCTGGTAACCCAACTGGATTTGTTTATTCAGAATCAGATCTGCAAGAAATCGTTGATGTGGTAAAAGATAAGAATATGTTCGTAATTTCAGATGAGATCTATGCCGAATTAACATATGGGCATAAACACTTGTCATTAGCTAAATTAATGCCTGGTAAAACAGTTTTGATCAATGGTTTGTCTAAGTCTCACGCTATGACAGGTTATCGAATCGGCTATATTGCAGCTCCTAAAGATTTTGTTGAACAAGCTAATAAAATGCATGCCTTTACAGTCACAGCGCCTTCTAACCCAGCTCAATTCGCAGCTGAGGAAGCTTTGGCAAATGGAATCGATGACCCAATCGAAATGCGTGATATTTATCAACAACGTCGAGATTATCTAGTAGAACAACTCAATGATCTGGGTTATGAAACACCAATGCCTGAAGGAGCATTTTACACTTTCTCAAAAATTCCTGAAAAGTATCATTTAACTTCAGTTGAATTTGCCAATAAATTAGCTGAAGAGGGCTTAGTTGGAGTAACTCCTGGTGTGGCTTTTGGTGAAGGTGGCGAGGGTCACTTTAGAATTTCTTACGCTGCTTCGATGAAAGATATTCAAGAAGCAATGAAACGTTTACGCGTCTTTACAGAGAGTTTATTAGAGACGGTTGAATAATTAGTGCTTGTTTAATTAGCTATTAATAATTTTTATAGTTTGACGTTGAGAACAAAGGCTGGGAACAGACCTTAGTAAAAGAGTTTCAACTTTAGTTGCTTAGCAAGTTAGAAATGTTCCTAAAAACTCGTAATTTTAAAGACGAGTAGTTCACAAATTATTACTAAGGGATGAATTTTTATGAGTGGATATACAGTAGCAATTTTAGGTGCCACCGGTGCAGTCGGGACACGATTGATTCAACAATTAGAACAGTCGACAATTCCAGTTTCCAAAATTAAATTGTTGGCATCTTCTCGTTCAGCTGGTAAAAAGCTTCAATTCAAAGATCAAACAATTACCGTTGAAGAAGCAAAACCAGAGTCGTTTGCAGGTGTTGATCTAGTTTTGGCCTCTGCCGGGGGAGCGGTTTCTAAGAAATTGTTACCAGAAGCGGTCAAACGTGGTGCCGTCTGTGTCGACAATACGAGTGCTTTTCGAATGGAAGAAGATGTACCGTTAGTTGTTCCTGAAGTCAATGAAGCTGCTTTATATCAACATCATGGAATTATCGCTAATCCCAATTGTTCCACGATTCAAATGATGGTTGCTTTGGAACCGATCAGAAAAGCTTTTGGACTCAAACAGATTATCGTTTCAACTTATCAAGCCGCTAGTGGTGCAGGTCAAAGTGCTTTGCAGGAATTATATGATCAAGCTCAAGACTATCTAGATCACAAGCAGATGAGTGCCGAAATCTTCCCTACTAAGGGTGATAAAAAGCACTATCCTTTAGCCTTTAATCTCTTGCCACAAATTGATGTCTTAGAAGATAATTTATATTCTCATGAAGAGTGGAAAATGATTCATGAGACCAAGAAGATCATGCTTGGTGATATGAATTCGCCAGAGATAAAAGTCACCGCTACTTGCGTTAGAGTGCCGGTACCGATTGGCCATGGCGAATCAATTTATATTGAAGTAGCAGATAAGTCAGCAACTGTTGAACAAATTAGACAATTGATCAGTGATGCTCCAGGAGCCGTTTTACAAGATGATCCAACACAACAAGTTTATCCACAGCCAATCAATGCGGTTGGCAGTCGTGACACTTTCGTCGGGCGTATTCGTCCCGATTTAGAAAATCAAGGTGCATTCAATATGTGGGTTGTTTCTGATAATTTGTTAAAAGGAGCTGCTTGGAATACAGTTCAAATTGCGGAAAGATTAGTCGCAGATGATTTAGTTCGTAACAAATAAAAAATATGGGACACATTAATTAGACTGTGTTCCATATTTTTTTTGCTATATCTGTTAAAATGTTTAAAGACATTTAAATTCAGGTGAAAAAAATGAAGCGAATAATGAGTTTCTTTAACGAAGGTGCCTTGGACCTCTTGGCCAATGGTGGCGTCGCAATACCGTATTTTTTCTGTTTAACTTTATATAATCAAAATAAGAGTATTTTCAACTATGCATTACCATTTTTAATGCTCTATACTTTTCGAGCTTTGGGAATGTTGTTGACGACTTTTATTACTTTACCAGCCTCAACCATGTTGTCCTTTTCAAGTTTGTTCGGGGTGGTCGGTTCAATTTTTATTCTCGGAGCAGCTAATCCGTTCTTTGGCGTAATTGGAGGGGTCCTCTTGGGGCTTGCTTCCAGTTGGATCTGGCCATATTACTTGACGGTTCGGTCTCGGGGACAGATGGATAAAGAATTTAAATTTAATCGAATGCATACTTTATCGGTGTTAATAACTTTAGTTCTCCTTGTAGTGGTTCAGTTGATTGCTACGAAGACGAACTTCTTAAATCTGTCTTTTATTCTACTAGCTTTTCTATTTTTGGCAGCTTTAGTTGGTGGAATGAATATCACTCATCGATTAACTTTTTATCAAGGAATTCAAACTAAACAAAAGTTTCGGATTAATTCGTTCTTTAGTTTGATCGTGCTAGCCAGCTTAGTCATGTTGATCTTCATTATTCGATATACACGGCTCAAGGCAGTATCTCAAACGTTTGATCTACTCATTAGTGTCGTTGCCATTATGCTCTTTTTATTCTTAGCATATTATCAAATCGACATTCACAAAAAGATTTTTCCTTTGAGTTTAGTGGCCGTCAATCGTGGTGTCATCATGAATTACGTGATGTTATATTCGATTTTTGATAGTACGATCAGATTTGGCTTCAATACACTGATGCTAATTTATACGATTTATTTGTTAGGATTTGAAGCTGGTCCATTTCTATTGAAAAATCGTACTAGCTGGCGATATCCTCTATTGTTATTGGGACTTGTCTTAGCATTATTTAACTATACTTATTTCATTGGTTTATTATTATGTGCAATCTTTGTCGGAACTGATAATCGGATCTTAAACGATGCTTTATATAATCATCCTGACTTAGATTCTGAACGAGCCTTTTTGATCAAGTATCAACTTTCTTGCGTGGGGAATGTTTCTCAACAATTAGTTTATATGACAACGATTTATTTCATCAGTTATTTTACAAAAATCAATGCTTTAGGCTTCTTTAATGCCAGCGTTACTAAAGGACCTACGGATGGAGTTTTATACGGAGTCCACATTTTTATTACAACAATTGTATTTATTTATGCTGCGGCGACATTTTATTTTGCCCGAGATAAAGAGTAATAAGACCATTACAACGTTATGATTCGAATTTACTAAACTTTTTTTGAACATGAACATCTGTTGTGGAGGCAAATGGTTTGGTTCACTATAACGCTGTTTTGTGAATCAGTCGGCGATATGAATTTATGAAAATATAAATAAGACTACTATATATTGTGCTTGTGTGTTATATATAACACTTCATGATGTATTGGTAGCCTTATTTTTTTGTTTTATATTTTGTAGAATGAACTTGATCAATGACGATGATTTGATTTTTTTCAGATGGGGAGGAAAAAATATGACTTCAAAGCTGGATAATTTAATTGGGCTCCGAGTTGAAAAAAAGTGTGGAGTACAAACTGATTTTTATCCATATAAAATTGAATTTGTTCTAAATAAATTAGGATTAACAAGTCAACAAAAAAAGGCCTTGATTGAGAGTTTGGTCTCACAGCTTGGTGAATTTGATATGATTACAACTTCACAAATTCACAGGTTTATTTTGGAGAGTTTGGTCGCTGCTGGAGCAAATGATCAGGCACAAGCATATGAGAATTATTCACAACAGGATCAACTTCTTTTTGAGCAAGCGACTGATGTACAAGGCAATATTGAAAAACTTTTTGATCGTAATGAAGATATGGTTCACGAGAATGCTAATAAAGATAGTAATATTTTTAATACTCAGCGTGATTTAGAAGCCGGTGTTGCCAGCAGAGCTATGGGGTTAAAAATGTTGCCTGAAATTGTTGCAAAGGCGCATTTACGTGGCGATATTCATTGGCACGACCTCGATTATTCGCCAGTGACACCAGAAACTAATTGTTGTCTGATCGACTTTGATGAGATGTTAAGTCATGGTTTCAAGATTGGTAATGCTTGGGTCTCAAGCCCGCGTTCAATTCAAACGGCAACAGCTCAAATGTCGCAGATTATTGCTAATGTAGCTTCTTTGCAATACGGTGGTTGTTCCGCCAATCGAATTGACCAGTTATTAGCGCCCTATGCAAAACTCAATTATCAAAAGCATCTACAAGATGCTCAAAAATGGATTGCGGCCGATAAGCAAACTGCTTTTGCCTGTGAAAAGACTCAAAAAGATATTTATGATGCCATGCAGGCACTGGAATATGAGATCAATACGCTTTATTCCTCACAAGGACAAACTCCGTTTACGACAATCAATTTTGGCCTAGGTACTAATTGGATCGAACGAGAGATTCAAAAATCAATTTTAAAAATTAGAATCAAAGGTTTGGGTCAGGAACATCGGACAGCAATTTTCCCCAAGCTAACCTTTACACTCAAACGGGGACTGAATATGGAACCTGGAGATCCTAATTACGATATCAAAGAATTGGCTTTAGAATGTTCGACTAAACGAATGTATCCTGACCTATTAATGTACGACAAGATCAAGGAATTGACAGGTAGCTTTAAAACTCCGATGGGCTGTCGGTCTTTCTTACAAGGTTGGCAAGATGAATCTGGCAAAGAGGTCAATTCGGGTCGAATGAATTTAGGCGTTGTAACGGTAAACTTGCCTAGAATCGCTTTGGAAGCTAATGGCGACCAGAAATTATTCTGGCAAATTTTTGAGGAAAAGATGCGCATTTGTCATATGGCCTTGCAATACCGAATTGAAAGGACGAAACAGGCCAAACCGGAGAATGCACCGTTGCTCTATATGTATGGAGCTTTTGGCAAACGTTTAAAAAAGGACCAAAGTGTCGATGAATTATTTAAAAATCAACGTGCCACTGTGTCGTTAGGCTATATTGGTTTGTATGAAGTTTGTACGGCCTTTTATGGCGATAAGTGGGAAAATGATCCTTTGGCTCACGATTTTGCTGAACAAATTACTAAAGCTTTGCGGGAAAAATGCGATCAGTGGGCTGAAGAATCTGGTTATCACTACAGTCTGTACTCAACTCCAGCCGAATCTTTGACCGATACTTTTTGCCGTGATGATTTGAAAAAATTTGGTTCGATTCCCAACATCACGGAAAAAGAATATTACACCAATAGTTTTCACTTTGATGTGAGAAAGCATCCCACACCGTTTGAAAAATTGAGTTTTGAAGAAGTATTTCCCAAGTACGCTTCAGGTGGTTTTATTCATTACTGTGAATATCCCAATTTGCGACAAAATCCCAAAGCTTTGGAAGCAGTCTGGGATTGGGCTTATGATCATGTCGGATATTTGGGAACAAATACGGCCATTGATAAGTGTTTCAAATGCGGCTTTAATGGTGAATTCAATGCAACGGCTCGAGGTTTCGTCTGTCCCCAATGTGGGAATCATGATCCACAATTCTGTGATGTCGTAAAGCGTACTTGTGGTTATCTGGGCAATCCCCAGCAGCGGCCAATGATTCACGGACGACATATGGAAATTGCTTCACGGAAGAAGAATATGGATACGGAGATGATAAAACATGCGGCAAAATATGAGAGAGCCAAACAATCCGACTCCGCAAGAATGGTTGAGCGCGGACCACAGTCTTAAAAGAATTGCTGATTATAAACCGTTCAACTTTGTCGACGGAGAGGGGATTCGTTGCAGTCTCTATGTTTCAGGCTGTTTATTTAGATGTCCCGGGTGTTATAACGTTGCGGCACAGGATTTTCGATATGGGAAGCCTTATACACAAGAACTTGAAGATAGGATCATCCAGGACTTGAGCCAAAGCTATGTTCAAGGATTGACTTTATTAGGTGGGGAACCATTTCTAAATACTGAAGTCTGTCTATCGTTATGCAAGCGAATCCGGAAGGAATTTGGGCACAGGAAGGATATTTGGTCGTGGACAGGATATTCTTGGGATGAGTTGATGAAAGAGTCTGACGATAAATTAGAATTATTGTCGTTGTTAGACATTTTAGTTGATGGACGCTTTTTATTGAGAAAGAAGGATTTAACTTTGCAATTCAGAGGTTCATCTAATCAAAGAATAGTCGATGTCCAAAAATCTTTAAGACAACAGCAAGTAGTTATTTGGGACAAGCTAGTTAGATAAGGATTTCAACAGTTAAATTTTAAGGTTTGATGGTAGATATTTCAGTCTAAAAATATCTACCTTTTTCTTTGCCTTAAATTTGGCATTTTAATACAATTACACTTAAATGAGTTTCTTTCCAATTAAGCTAATTGCAGCAATAAGTTAAAAATCTACTTTTGTAGTCCGAATTAGGCCTTTATTTGAAATGATAATTAAATGAGAATCATTCCAAATAAGACTATCATTTTTTATTTAAAGCAGGTATAATCATGGTAAAGATATAATTATATTTGAGAGGGGTGTATATTTATGAACTCTGACAAAATTAAATTGTACGGTACTTTGACGATTGGGGTAATTGCCGCTATTTTGGAATTTGGTCTCCACATGGCAGGCTATGCCCAGTTGATCATCAGTATTTTGGGTTCGTTGTTAGCTTTGATAATGTTTGTTGACATGATCAAGGTCTTGAAGTCTGGTAACTTTGGGGTCGATCTGTTAGCAATCACTGCGATTGTGGCGACGATTGCCTTGGGTCAATACTGGGCTGGTTGGATTGTCCTCTTGATGTTGACCGGTGGTGATACTCTGGAAGAATATGCTGCCAACAAGGCCAAAAGCGAGCTGAAATCATTGCTGGATAATACACCTTCCAATGCTCACTTGCTTGAAAATGGCAATATCAAAGATATTGATATTGATGAAGTAAAAATTGGTGATGAATTATTGATTCGTCCCAAAGAACAAGTTCCCGTTGACGGTACGGTAATTGAGGGTGCTTCAGAAGTTGATGAATCTTCACTGACAGGGGAATCTGTACCGGTTAACATCCAAGAAGGTTCAGCGGTCATGTCGGGATCGATCAACGGTGAAAATCCCTTTAAAATTCAAGCGGAAAAAGTTGCCGCTGACTCTGAATACCAAGCAATTGTGAAGTTGGTTAAGGAATCGGAAACTCATCCCGCCAGATTCGTTCGTTTAGCTGATCGCTATGCGGTGCCTTTTACTTTGGTGGCATACTTGATTGCCGGCTTGGCTTGGTATTTTTCCAAAGATCCAGTTAGAATTGCGCAAGTCTTAGTTGTTGCTTCACCTTGTCCTTTGATTTTGGCGGCTCCAATTGCCTTTGTTTCGGGGATGAGTCGCACTAGCCGCAACGGAATCATTGTCAAGTCAGGAACGGCTTTGGAAAAGTTGAACTCTGCCAAAACAGTGGCTTTTGATAAGACGGGGACCATTACGCGTGGAAAATTAGTCGTCGATGAATTTAAGACTGCTAACAATTTTGGTAAAGATACTGTTGCCAGTTACGCAGCTTCAATTGAACAAAATTCCAGTCATGTTATGGCAGAAGCTATCGTCGATTACGCTAAGAATCAACAACTTCCATTGCATAATGCTCAAGATTTAAAAGAGGTTACAGCAGCTGGTATCATAGGAACCATTGAAGGCCATGTTGTTAAAGTCGGCCAAGGTGAATTCGTGACCGATGAAACAGTGGAAGAAGTTAAGGGTTCTGGTGTCTATGTCTCAATCGATGGCCAATATGCTGGGGTTTATAGCTTGTTAGATCAAATTCGTCCTGAAGCGAAGTCCACAATTGAGAAGTTAAAGAATTTTGGTATTAAAAATATCTTGATGATTTCCGGGGACAAAAAAGAAGCCACCGAAATGGTCGCTTCAGAAGTCGGAATTACAAAAGCATATCCTTCAAGTTTGCCCGCAGATAAAGTTAAAATTATCAGCAATTTGGATCAAGCATATCATCCAACTATTATGGTTGGTGATGGGGTCAATGATGCACCAGCACTGGCTTTAGCCGATGTTGGGATTGCGATGGGATATAAAGGGGCCAATGCTGCTAGTGAATCAGCGGATGCCGTTATTTTACAAGATGATTTGAGTAAGGTCAGCACAGCAGTAAAAATTTCTCACGACACGATGAAAATTGCCCGTGAAGCCGTTTTAATTGGTATTTTTATCTGTACTGCCTTGATGGTGATCGCTGCCTTTGGCTTTATTCCAACGATTTTTGGTGCTCTGTCTCAAGAAGTAGTCGATACCGTCGCAATTCTTTATGCATTGAGAGCTCGTAGCGATCGTCTATAACCAACCATGAGTTTCAAGATTCATATCACGTTTTGGCAATTTGGAAACATAAGGATTGCCTTCAACAATAAAACGCATATTTTTAGAAGTCCAGGGTTCCTTATTTTTCACGCCGATTCGAGGTGTGGCTAAAATATTTTGGGGAGTCTGGACTTTTTTGTCGGAAAAAATAAAGTTATTTTCATTCAACATAGTTCCAGACAGCGACTTATCTTTGATTCCAAAAGCGGCCATCCATTTTGCAGGTCCATTGGTTGTTTCAAAACCAGTACGATTGCGGTTCAATTCCATTTGTTCAAGGCCCTCAAGTGGTTCCAAAGCCCGAATCAAGATTCCGTTAGGAGTACCAGCTTTTTGAATACTGATATCCATGTCAAGCCAGCTGTGAATCGAATAAATATAAATAGTTCCTCCGGCTTGATAGAGTGGGTCGTTAGCATCAGTATGACGACCATTGTAACTGTGAGCCGCCATATCGATTGGTCCCAAATAAGCTTCCGTTTCTACAATTAATCCCGAAAAAGTTCCTTGGGCTGAGCGATACGTAAAGGTATGACCTAACATATCTTGAGCTAAGTCCATTGTTTCAGCTGATTCAAAGTAATTTTGCACATTAAAAGTCTATTATCCTCCTATTTTTTGAAAAGATTCAAAAAAATTGAAAAAAAAGCTTGCTACACCTTTATTATTATTGTATTATATTTCTTGTGCTTGAGAGAGCGCAACAACAAATTAGTTATATGACTCCTTGGTCAAGTGGTTAAGACACCGCCCTTTCACGGCGGTAACATGGGTTCAAATCCCGTAGGAGTCATTTTGGAGGATTAGCTCAGCTGGGAGAGCATCTGCCTTACAAGCAGGAGGTCACAGGTTCGATCCCTGTATCCTCCATTCCAAAAACACTTTGATGATATCAAGATCAATTCTTGATATCATTTTTTTTTGCAATTAAAAAACGCTATTGAAAATTCCAATAACGTTTATTATTATATTATCAAAATTAGATTGCCAATGACACGGTAGAAGAGATTTGTTTGTGTAAAATGTTGATATTTTTTCAACAGACACATGCTGACAACGAACAAGATAATAATTAGCGTCGTCCATAGATTGATATAATTTAGCAAGAATAAGAGAAAACACAAAACTGAGATGGCCAATAATTCGCCATAATCCAATTTAGTTCCGTTAAAGTAATTGATCAGGACCGTTGCCAGATTGACTAGCAGCAAGGGAATGATGAAGTTGACCGAAATAAAATGCATGTAGTTGAAAGCCAAGGCGGTTGAGATGAAACTAGGAACAATAAAATCTTTAACTAATGAAACTAAATTTTGATAATTTTCAGGTAAGTAGCGTACTAGGTATAAGAAAACTAATTGCGTAAAAACCAGAATTATCACGAGCGGATTCAACGAATGTAAGGCTAAGATCGCTAATAATAGGTAGAGTACGCTATAAAGAATATGAAAATATCGGTTGGGATTTAAATTTAAGAGATACTCTTTGTATATTGCCACCATAGCTACCATGATAATTAGATAACCATTAATTGAATAATTGTGTAGGTCATGTATAAAAATAAAGATGAATGGGAAAATATGATAACTGATGAACTCAATGAAAGATAGTAATATCTTTTTTGATTTTAACTTATCCATAGGCACTCCTTTGACTCATAAAAATATATTAATGTAGAAAAAGATTAACGTCAAACCGATTTTTTTCATGAAAATACATTTAGTTTGTGTTAACCTATTAAGAGGTTCCTGATGGGATCCTTTTTTTGTTTAAAGGAGAAGCCCTGTAACCGAAAAGGTGGAAAGAAAATGTCAAAAAATTATTTATTTACTTCTGAATCAGTTTCAGAAGGACATCCAGATAAAGTTGCTGATCAAATAAGTGATGCAATTCTCGATGCTATTTTAGCAAAGGACAAAGATGCACGTGTTGCTTGCGAGACAACTGTTACAACTGGTTTAGTGCTAGTTGTTGGTGAAATTTCAACTTCTGCATATGTTGATATTCAAAGTGTTGTACGTAAAACAATTACCGATATTGGCTATGATGGTGAAAATCCTGGCTTTAATGGTAATAGCTGTGCCGTATTAGTTGCACTAGATGAACAATCTCCTGATATCGCCCAAGGTGTTGATGATGCCTTAGAAGATCGTGGTAACGATGATAAAGATCCTTTGGATCAAATCGGTGCCGGCGACCAAGGTTTTGTTTTCGGGTTTGCTACTAACGAAACAAAAGAGTTCATGCCATTGCCAATTTCATTAGCTCATAAGTTAATGAGAAAAACTGCTGAAGTCAGAAAAAACGGAACGATTCCATACTTAATGCCTGATGCAAAGTCACAAGTTACTATCGAATATGATGAAAACGATCATCCAGTTCGTGTTGATACAATTGTTTTAAGTACTCAACACAAAGCTGAGGCTAGTTTGGAACAAGTTCAAAAGGACATCAAACAATATGTGATCGACGAAGTTGTGCCTAAGAACATGCTCGATGACAAGACTAAGATTTTGATCAATCCTACGGGACGTTTTGTTATCGGTGGTCCAGAAGGCGATTCCGGATTAACTGGCCGTAAAGTCATCGTTGATACATACGGTGGATTTGCCCGTCACGGTGGCGGTGCCTTTTCAGGTAAAGATGCTACTAAAGTCGATCGTTCAGCAAGTTATGCTGCTAGATATATCGCTAAGAACCTTGTCGCTGCTGGAGTAGCGGCCAAAGTCGAGATTCAAATTGCCTATGCCATTGGTGTGGCAAGACCAGTTTCAATTCATGTGGATACATTTGGTACTAGTGACTTCTCCGAAGAACAAATTGAATCAGTTATCAATAAGTTCTTCGACTTACGTCCCCTAGGTATCATTAAAATGCTTGATCTACAAAGACCAATTTATAAGAAGACGGCCGCATATGGTCACTTCGGACGTACAGATATCGATTTACCATGGGAAAAACTTGATAAAGTAGATGATATTAAGAGTTTCTTGAAAATTTAATCGGTGATTACAGAGGCGTTCTTTAAAGTTTAACTTTAGGGAAGGTCTCTTTTTTTATGGAGGGAATTAATTAATGGCACGAAAAAATCAATCAAATGTGGTGATCGTAACGATTGCTGTATTTATCGCAACATTTATGACGGCAATTGAAGGAACGATTGTTTCGACCGCTATGCCGACTATTATCGGGAGTTTGCACGGAGTCAGCTTGATGAATTGGGTTTTCTCAATTTATTTATTGATGACTGCTGTAGCAACGCCAATTTACGGAAAGTTATCTGACGTTGTAGGCCGAAAACCAGTTTTATTGATTGGTTTAGTGATTTTCGTTATCGGTTCAACTTTGTGTGCGATGTCGAATTCAATGTTAACTTTGATTTTGGCTCGTGTGATTCAAGGTATCGGTTCAGGGGCAATCCAACCATTAACTTTTACGATCATTGCTGATATTTATCCGTTAGAGAAACGCGCTCGGGTTCTAGGTTTGAATGGTTCAGCTTGGGGAATCGCGGCAGTTATTGCACCGCTATTAGGTGGTTTTATCGTTGAAAAGTTGAGCTGGCATTGGGTCTTTTTGATCAATTTGCCAGTGGGTTTGATTACGATTGCTTTGATATGGATTTTCTTTAAAGAAGAGAAAACAGAACACGAAAAAATTAAGATCGATTATTTAGGAACAATCTTGTTGATTTTAGTTTTATTACCACTGATGTTAGCTTTACAAAGTCTTGGTACAAGCAGTTTGTTGCTTCCTTTGGGATTAGTGGCAGTTTCAATTATTTCCGTATTTATCTTTATCAAAGTTGAAAAACGGGTCCAGGATCCAATCTTGCCGCTCGAATTGTTCAATAATAAGACTTTCGTCATTCAGAATATCTTAGCGCTATTGGTCAGTGGTTTCTTAATTGGTTTTGAAGCTTATATTCCCACTTGGATGCAAGGAATTTTAGGCTTGAGTCCTTCGATGGGGGGATTTGCGGTCACACCTAGTTCGATCATTTGGATTTTTGGATCATTTTGGGCAGGAACGTTGATAAAAAAAATGGCACCCAACCGTGTCATTTACATTAGTTTATTCTTTTTAGCAATCGCTAATGGTTTATTGTTGGCCGCCGGTCCTACTACGCCATTTTGGTACTTCTGTTCACTAGCAGCTGTTGCCGGTTTAGGATTTGGTTTGACGATCACGACTACGACGGTAACTGCTCAGACAGTTGTTGATCCAGAAAACGTCGGTGTTGCTACTAGTTTTAATACTTTATTGCGTACAATTGGTCAATCAATGATGGTGTCAGTCTATGGAATTGTCCTAAATGCCGCTTTGGCTAAAGGTGCCGCCGAAAATAAGAATATTACCGTTGATATGATGAATAAATTGATCGATCCACAGACGGCTAATTCCTTGCCACATCAGCTTTTACCCAAAATGCGACAAATTCTTTTTTCTGGATTGCACAACATTTACCTTGTAACTTTAGTATTATTAGTATTGGGTTTAGTTCTTAATGCCTTTGAGTGGAAGAATAAAAAGGTTCTGGGATCTAAATAATAGTGTGTTGAAAGTTACTACAGTAGCTGCCAGAAGATATCCGCCGAGGACATCGCTAGGGTAGTGAACACCTAAGAAGATACGACTATACCCGATTAGGATGACTAACAAAATACATAATGTACTAATGATCAGTTTTGAACTCAACTTTTTGAAGATGAATAAGCTGATAATTAAAATAGAGATATAGAGGGCAAATGAGCTAGCAGAGTGACCGCTTGGAAAACTATATCCACCGGCCGAAACGTAATGGGTATGACTGGGACGAGGACGATCGACTAGAGTTTTGATCAAACTGTTCAAACTCGAGATGACAACTTTGTTGACAACGAGGAAGATTCCGGCATAATAATATCTTTTTATTATTAATAATAGAAAGAAAATTGCGGCGATGGCGATGGTTGGATAAGTATCTCCAAGATTGGTGAGTGGTCTAAAAAAGCTCAAGCTGAAATTGTTGTGATGATAAATTTGATTAATCAAAGTATTATCAAAATTTTTAATTAAATTTGTCTTTAAAACAACATTGAAGGTCCAAAATATAAAGATAATTAATAAAAGTGTATTTAAGATAGATAATTTTTGAATTTTTTTCATTATTATTTGTCTCACTATTGTTTAAGTTTTTATTAAGAAATATAATAAAGTATAAGGATCTTTAGGAGAGTTGATATCTATGATTATGACACGTCGTGAACGTAAAATCGAAGATAGTCGATTGACTAGATTAAATAATAAAAAACTAAAGAATGCAAACTTGCGCAAAAACTTAACTATTTTGGGTTCAAGTATGTTTGTGGGGGCTGTCGTTGCTGAAGTTGCAAATGTTTCTGTCGCAACACCTGTTAAAGCTGAGGCTTTGTCAGTTAACAATTTGTTGAATCAAAATGCTGCTGTGGTTACTACACCAGTTACTTCTAAAGGTGCGGGAGATCAACAATTTCTCGATTACATTGGCAATTCTGCCCGTAAATTAGCGGCAAATAACGACCTCTATGCTTCAGTTATGATTGCTCAAGCAATGGTCGAAAGTGGATGGGGTACTAGTGGCCTTGCTAGTTCACCTAATTACAATCTCTTTGGTATCAAAGGTGATTATAAAGGTGAATCAGTCAATATGGGTACTCAAGAGGATGATGGAACTGGCAATCTTTATTCTATCAACTCTAACTTCAGAAAATACCCATCATATAAAGAATCACTTGAAGACTATGTATCGTTGCTTCGTGGTGGAACTTCTGGCAATACCCAAATGTATGCTGGTGCTTGGAAGAGCAATACCAAGTCATATGAAGATGCTACGAAGTATTTGACAGGTCGTTATGCAACCGATACAACATACGGTGACAAGTTAAATAGTATGATTGAAAAGTACAACTTGACTCAATATGATACACCGCTTGATAAAGATCAAACATACACTGTTGCTCAAGGTGATACTTTGCAATCAATCGCCGATAAATTCAATATGACGACTGATACCTTAATGTCCTTGAATAACTTGAAGTCAAACAATTACATCTACCCAGGTAAAGTTTTGACGGTTACACAAATTATCGGTTCCAATGGTCAAGCCTTGTCCACAAGTAACTTGAGTACCGCTGAAAATACTAATGATACTAATAATGTTGGCGACGCATATGGCAGTCAACAAGCACCAGTCGTAGTTCAAGATGAACGAAACGGTGTCAAGAAGTATGTTCCATCGGAAGATTCTGATTCCGATTCATCATCAATTAATGTTCAAAATGATTACTCAGATAATAATTCCAGTGATTCAGGTGATAATACTAAGTCGGTAACAGTTCAAAGCGGCGATACGATCGATTCGATTGCTTCACAAGCAGGTACTACGGTTAGCAACATTCGCCAATTGAATAACTTGAATTCCGATTTATTGGTTGTCGGCCAAAGATTATTGGTATAGAATATAACAAAACGGAAGTAGTAGAATATGAAGCGACTTTTCAGAAAGCGTATGGTGATGTGAATACGCAAGTCCTCATTTTCGAACTCGTCCACGAATGCTAGTCGCTGAACTTTAAGTAAGTGACTACGTTTAATCCTCGTTAAGGATTTCAAGAGTCGTGCTATATTTTAGTACGGAACTTAGGTGGTAACGCGATAACTCGTCCTATGATTAATTATAATCATAGGACTTTTTTTGTAGGAGGAAGAATATGTACAATCACAATACGGTAGAAAAGAAATGGCAAAAGTATTGGAAGGAAAACGATACTTTTAAGACAACAACAGATCCAGACAAGAAGAACTTTTATGCTTTGGATATGTTCCCATACCCATCAGGTCAAGGTCTACACGTCGGACATCCTGAAGGCTATACAGCAACAGATATTATTGCTCGAATGAAGCGTGCTCAAGGTTATAATGTTTTGCATCCAATGGGTTTTGACGCTTTTGGGTTGCCTGCTGAACAATATGCTTTGAATACTGGTAATAATCCAGCTGACTTTACGGAAAAGAATATTCAAAACTTTAAACGTCAAATCAATTCACTTGGTTTCTCATATGATTGGAACCGTGAAGTTCGTACAACTGATCCAGAATTCTACAAGTGGACACAATGGATTTTTGAACAGATGTACAAAAAAGGCTTGGCTTATGAATCAGAAACTCTCGTTAACTGGTCACCTGATTTAGGTACCGTAGTAGCTAATGAAGAGATTATTGATGGTAAAACTGAACGTGGTGGCTTCCCAGTTGTTCGTAAACCAATGCGTCAATGGATGCTTAAGATTACAGCCTATGCTGACCGTTTGTTGGATGATTTAGATGATATTGACTGGCCTGAAAATATCAAAGAAATGCAAAGAAACTGGATCGGCCGTTCCGTTGGAGCTCAAATTACTTTCGATATTGCCGATAGCGATGATTCAGTTAATATCTTTACTACAAGACCAGATACGATCTTTGGTGTAGAATATATGACCTTGGCCCCAGAACATAAATTAGTTGATAAGATTACGACACCTGAACAAAAAGCCGCAGTTGAAGCTTACAAAGAAGAAGTTTCTCATAAGTCTGATTTGGACCGAACAGATTTGAATGATGAAAAGACGGGTGTCTTCACTGGTGCTTATGCGATCAATCCTGTTAATGGTAAAAAGATTCCGGTTTGGATCTCAGATTATGTCTTAGTCACATACGGAACTGGTGCCGTTATGGCCGTTCCAGCTCATGATGACCGTGATTTTGCCTTTGCCAAGAAGTTTAATTTACCAATGACTCAAGTTATTGAAGGTGACTTGGATAACGGAGCAATCACTGGTGATGGCAAGCACATCAATTCTGATTTCTTAGATGGATTGAACAAAGAAGATGCTATTCAACGAGCTGTCGAATACTTTGAAGATAAAGGTTTTGGTGAAAAGAAAGTTAATTATCGCTTGCGTGATTGGGTCTTCTCCCGTCAAAGATACTGGGGTGAACCAATTCCGGTTATTCATTGGGAAGATGGTACAACATCACTTGTTCCTGAAGATGAATTACCACTTAAATTACCAGCGGACTCAGATATTAAACCATCTGGTACTGGTGAAAGCCCATTAGCTAACTTGACCGATTGGGTCAATGTAGTTGATAAGAATGGCCGAAAAGGTCGCCGTGAAACTAATACCATGCCACAATGGGCTGGTTCATCATGGTACTACTTGAGATATATTGATCCACATAATGATAAAGAACTAGCTGACTACGACTTGTTGAAACAGTGGTTACCAGTTGATCTATATATCGGTGGTGCTGAGCATGCTGTTCTTCACTTGTTATACGCTAGATTCTGGCATAAAGTATTGTATGACTTGGGCGTAGTTCCAACTAAAGAACCTTTCCAAAAGCTATTTAATCAAGGAATGATCCTCGGTAAGGGTCATGAGAAGATGTCTAAGTCAAAAGGTAACGTTGTTAATCCTGATGACGTAGTTGAACAATATGGCGCTGATACTTTAAGAACTTATGAAATGTTCATGGGTCCTTTGGATGCATCAATTGCCTGGTCTGAAAACGGTTTGTCAGGTTCAGCTAAATTCTTGGATCGTGTTTGGAACTTGTTCATCAACGATGACGATTACAGTACACTCAAGGATGACTATCTAACAGATTCTAACGATGGTAAACTTGATAAAGTTTATAATGAAACAGTTAAGAAAGTTACCGAAGATTACGATGCTTTGCATTTCAATACTGCCATTTCACAGATGATGGTCTTCGTTAATGAAGCTCACAAAGTCGATACAATGCCAAAGGCATACGCCGAAGGATTAGTTCAATTGTTGGCTCCAATTGCTCCACATATGATGGAAGAATTATGGAGTAAGTTTGGTCATACTGAATCAATTTCTTATGCCCAATGGCCTACATATGACGAAAAGAAATTGGTTTCTGACACCGTAGAAATTATTCTGCAAGTTAATGGTAAATTGAGAAATAAAGTCGAAGTTGCTAATGGTACACCTAAAGATGAATTAGAGAAATTAGCTCTTAATGATGAGAAAGTTCAAAAATTCATTGCTGATAAAAATGTTGTTAAAGTGATTGTAATTCCTAATAAGATCGTCAACATTGTTGTTAAATAATGAGAAAATAAAAAAAGGATTTCGGGAATTTCCGAAGTCCTTTTTTGATGGTCGAATGGCATCAAGCGTTGCCTATTTTGTAGAGTGTGTATAACTACTGATAATATATATTATTTTGAGGGAATTTCAATTCTTGAATAATTGCAAAAAGTGCCTATTAGGTGAGTGTATTAATAGAATTGTTGATCCATCCGACAGAAATATTTTAGCATGATTTGTTTTTAAAGACGCTTTACAATTTATGCAATCTGTCAAGTTAGCATAATGTTTTGGAAAATATATTGCTTTTTATTGAAATAAAGTGTAATTTAAAATTTTTAGGAAGATAACTTTGCTATAATTAAATGGATAGTTTTTAAGGTGGTGCAAGATTTGGGCGTAAACAATAGCCATGATAATGAAGAAGAAGTGTTGCCAGTCTTAGACCCAGAGGTTTCATCGAAAGATACCATGTTAAAAGGGTCAGCTTGGATGACAGCCGGTAGCATTTTTTCTCGAATTTTAGGTGCAATCTATATCATTCCTTGGATGGCATGGATGGGATCGTATTATCCAGCAGCTAATGCATTATTTGCGAAAGGGTATAATATTTACAGTTTGTTTCTGATTGTTTCAACAGCCGGAATTCCTGGCGCAATTTCGAAACAAATTTCACATTATAATGCACTGGATCAATATGCAACAGGTAATAAATTATTTAAACACGGTCTACGGATCATGACTTTCATGGGTGTGATCTTTGCCGCAATCATGTACTTTGGCGCACCGGTTTTAGCAACGATTTTTACTGATGGTGATCCACGAAGTATTCCAGTTATTAAGTCATTAGCGATTGCTGTTTTGATTATTCCTATTCTGAGTATCTTAAGAGGTTACCTGCAAGGATATTCTGATATGGCACCTTCTGCCATTTCTCAATTTATTGAACAGATTGCCCGTGTGATTTATATGCTTTTGGCAACTTATATCATTATGGTGGTTAATAAGGGCAGTTATATTAATGCCGTGGTCCAATCAACTTTTGCTGCCTTTATTGGAGCGGCTGTAGCGATTGGAATTTTGATCTTAGCCTTACTAAGACGATTACCAAAACTACGACAATTATCACAGAATGGTCAACCAGCAGCTGATGTGAATGAAAATAATTTCACCCGTGAAATTTTTCAACAAGCTTTGCCATTCATCATTCTCGATGCAGGGATTACTTTTTTCAATCTATTCGATCAATCAACCTTTAATCAATTCATGAGGATGTTTGTCAACGCTACAGGGGCACAGTTGGATAACTACTACTCTTTATTTGGTTTTCAAGCAAATAAATTGATTATGATTATCGTATCCTTATCGACTGCTATGGCTGTTACAGCCGTCCCAATTTTATCTGGCTTATATTCTAAAGGTAATAAGGAAAAAATTGAGGGTCAAATTTCCAATACGATTGAATTGTTCTTCTTCGTTATGATTCCTGCTTCATTAGGGATGTACGCCGTTGCACAACCGCTTTGGACGACTTTTTATCGTTATGATTCTTTAGGGGTCTTGATGTTACAATTCTCAGCAATTATCTCCATATTGCTAGGATTGTTCACGGTTTTGTCAGCCGTTTTGCAGGCGTTATATCGTAACAGACTAGCTATCAAATACTTTGTTTATGGCTTCCTGGCGAAAGTCGTTGCTCAATTGCCAATGATTTGGCTATTTCATGAATTTGGACCATTAGTAGCGACAAGTATTGGTATGGGTGTCGTTTGCTGGCTAATGGTACGCAAGTTGCACCAAATTTATCCGTTTGATACTGGCCGTCTCTCACGCCGCATCAGTGGCATTATATTGTTCTCGTTGATCATGTTTGTTTCAGTAATATTAGTCAATTGGATCGTCTTTCGTTTCGTTGGTAACTCCGATAGAATCATTTCGGTTGTAGTTCTAATACTAGAAGCCGGCTTGGGTGGTGTGATTTACGGTTACCTAGTTTTGAAGACATCATTAGCTGATAAGATTTTAGGACCACGAGTTGCCAGAATCAGAAGAATTTTTAATATTAAATAGGCTGAATGATATATTTAAAAATTAATAATAAATAATCCCAGTGAAGTTAACCAGGTAAGATGGTTGATTCACTGGGATTTTTAATTGGCAGAATATAGTGGTTAAGTTTGTTCAACGTTCAAGTAAACTGTATTTTTGCATATATTTAGGTAACTTCTCGATAATTGTTGAAGGTAAAACAACGTAGTGCTTTTCAGCTAAAGAATCACCAATCGTACTGTGGATCAAAAGGGCAGCTTGAATAGTTGCTAAAGAGTAACCAAATTGAGCAATGAATCCGGAGATGATTCCGGTCAGGGTGTCACCCATACCTCCAGTTGCCATACCGGGATTGCCAGCGGTGATGTTGAAGGACATATCTTGATAATAAATTTCGGAATGATGTTTTTTGAGAACTAAAACAGCTTGCGGATTAATTTTTTGCAAACTTTCAAAGTTGTTCAATTCAACTTGTTCAGGAATAGGTAGCTGGGAAAGTCGTCTCCATTCGCCTTGATGGGGAGTTAAAATTACGTGGGCAGAAGTTTTTAAGGGGAGCTTTTCTTCGGCAATGATTGTTAAGGCTGAAGCGTCGATAATAAGTGTTTGGCTTGATGTCGCCTGATCTAAAGTTAATTTAACTAAGTCAATCGCTAGTTTACTAGTACCTAGGCCTGGGCCAATGGCGATAACATCATTATTTTCGATGGCACTCAATAATTCATTCTGGTGGTGATAATCAATAGTCATCGCTTCGGGGATAGTCGTGTTCAGGGCTAAAAATTTTTCTGGAGTAGTGGCAACTGTTACCAAACCTGCACCGGAATGAATAGCAGCACTGCTTGCCAGAATGGCTGCACCCCCAAAGTGAATTGATCCTGCAATGACTAATACTTTTCCATAGGTTCCCTTGTATGATTCTGGTGCTCGAGGACTAATTACCTGATTTAGAATACTTTTACTAATTTTTTCCATTACAAGTTCCTCCATTTGTAGTATTATTTTAATTGTAGTCTAATTGGTTCAACAATTATACTACTATGCCGTTGTGGCGGAATTGGCAGACGCGCAGCGTTCAGGTCGCTGTTCGGGTTTCCGAGTGCGGGTTCGACTCCCGCCAACGGCATCAGCAATCGAGAATAGTCTTAAATAAAAAACAATCAAGATGTTGTGATTTCAACGTTTTGATTGTTTTTTTGTCAAAAAATCAATGACGAAAGAGCTTCGGTGACAGTTTGGGCATTGAGGGCCTGATTATTACTTTTGATGATAGCTTTAATTTTCTTTTCAGTTTCTTCTTCACGTAACTTTTTTAAATATTGAAATCCTTCGGCTGTCAATCCGTTAAGAGTGATGAGAGTAACGTATTTCATAGGATTGACTTGACCAGATATCAACCCGGCCTCGATCATATTGATAACAGATTCTTGCATGTCTTGAATCAAAAAGAGATTGGGTTCATCACTAGCAATAAAATTCTTTACGCTTTGATATTTTCGAGAATCATCTAGCAATGCTTGGAAGTCTTGCGGATTATCTTGAGATATAATTTCGAGAATCATTTTATAAATAGCTAACTTGTCCATTTTTTCACAGCCTTTCACAGTCAATTATAATTGAATTTACCGGTTTTGAGAGATGAAAATAGGTGAAGAATAATTTGAGTTAGACAATTTGTCTAAAATTAATTATTAAAAAATTTGCATAATCCACCGGAAATCAACCATAATTAGAGATAGAATTCTATTTTTAGGAGATTTGGGAATATGATAAAAGAATTTAAGGACTTTATTAGTCGCGGCAATGTAATGGACTTGGCCGTTGGTGTCATTATGGGGGCTGCTTTCACGGCAATCGTGCAATCTTTGGTAAAGAATTTGATCAATCCCTTGATCGGTTTATTCTTAGGGAAAATCGATCTCAGTAACCTTGCTTTTAAAGTTGGTGATGCTACCTTTAAATATGGCTCATTCATTGAATCGATCATCAACTTCCTGATTATTGCGATAGTGGTCTTCTTGTTAGTTAAAGTTATGAACAAGATTATTAATAGTCGTGATGCTAAGGCGGCAGAAGACGCAGAAGAAGAGGCAAGTAAGGAAGAAGAGATGGTCATGTATTTGAAGAAAATCTCTGATTCTTTAGACCAGCAAAAGTTGGACAAGTAGTTTTAATTATTTTGAAGTGTTCAATCTAAATAAGGACAAAAACCAAGCAAGGTTTTTGTCCTTATTTGTATTAAAAGAAAAAGATCAGTAAATACGTTCAAAAACTTCACATAGACAAGGGATATTTTCATCAAATTCTTGACCATAATCGTGATATTCCTGTCTGAAAAATTCCTCATGAACTTGACGCCAATACTCTAAAGTACGGGGACCTTCGCCCTCGTGATAAGCGTGTTCAGCACTAACTTGGTTAAAAGGGACTACTTCCGTTACGACCGTTTTGGTAATACAAACTGGATTTTCATTCCCGTCCAAAATGATATTATAGTCGCCAACTGTGGGCATATATTCAGTTGGTTCGTATAAGGCATATGACGAAGTTGTGGCGGTCTTGATATTGTCTTTGACTAGTTGAGCTAGTAAGTCTGGTTCGGCTCCAAAGATTGTAATGTCGCCCAGAGGGTAGTCCAGTGGGTTCTTATCTTTGAGAAAATCAAACCAATATTTCTTTATTTGCGCTTTATTCAATTGATTTTCCCCCCTTTACTGGCGTTTAATTGGTAATTCGACTACAAATTCACTGCCATGAGGCAAGTTATCTCGAACAAAAATGTGTCCGTGATGAAGATCAGTGATTTGTTTGGCAATGGCTAAGCCTAGTCCATGACCGCCGCTATTAGTGTTTCGCGATTTGTCGACTCGATAGAAGCGACCAAAAATCTTTTTCTTGTCAGCATCGTCGATACCGACTCCAGTATCTGAAATGATGAATTGGTATTTTGAACCCTCGATTTGGTCATAAATCTTAATCGTGCCATTTTTGGGTGTATATTTGGTGGCATTATCTAAGAGAATAATCAATAGCTGCTTTATCTTATCTCGGTCAAGATAAAGCGTTGGCTGATGAGATAGGTTGATCTGAAAGACTTTTGATTGCGAGTTGATGATGTCTTTAAAAGGCTCGATTGGATCTTTCAAAAAGAAATCGGGAGTGGTTAATTCAAAATCATACTTTGTCGTTGCAGAATCTGACCGTGCTAAAACTAACAAATTATTAGTTAAAGAATTTAAACGATTTACTTCATCCAAGGAAACAGATATTGCTTCGGCCTCGTCAAGGATGGTCTTAGTAGGCTTAGTCAACATGTATTCCAGCTTACCTTGAATGATCGTCAAAGGTGTCCGTAATTCGTGGGCCGCATCGTTGACAAATTCGGTCTGTTGCTTCCAGGACTTGACGATTGGCAACATATTGATCCGAGCTAGGAAATAAGATATTACTAAAGCAATGACCCAGAAGATGAAGAAGGTCATAATTAAAATTTCCTCGAAGTTCTTGATGGCTTGAATCTGTGTATCGACATTTTGCATGATCAACACGTAGTGTCCAGCGTACATTGGATTATTATTCTTTTTAGAAACTTTGATCAAAATCGACCGGAAGTTCATATTGTTAACGACGAGAGTTTCTTTATCATTAATATGTGATTTACGTAATTTAATATTTTTTAGCACTGAATAGCGACTACCTAAGCTTGATTTATTCAGTAGTTTGCCATTATTATCAAAAACCAGAATCGAGGTCTGAAAGGGGGCTTTGGGATCTGGTTTTTTTTGATTTAAGGGATGATTTAGATCATGAGGATCAGGAGTATTTTTCTTTGAAAGGTTGGGTTGCTTTTGGATGGCAATGACTTGATTACGAATATCTTTATCAATACTCCGATAAGTAGATGATTGGAAAAGGTTAAAGATAATGATTCCCAAAGTTAAGAATAGGATCGCAAAAGAAGCCATGATTGAAAGGAAAAGTTTGAATTGTTGCCGACGAGTAATTTTAGTTTGTCTAGTTTTCGGTTTCATCTTGGAAAATATACCCAACGTTTCTAATAGTTTTGATCAAATTGTCATTTGCTGAAGGGCGGAGTTTTTTACGAAGATTACTCATATAAACTTCAACTACAGTGATGGAAGTATCAGAATCAAACCCCCAGATCCTTTCAAAAATTTGGTCTTTAGTCAGGATAGTATTTTTATTTTGCAACAAATAAACTAATAAATCATATTCCTTACCATTCAAAGCGATTTGTTTGCCATCAACTGTGGTCTCGTGACTATTTAAATTAACTTCTAGATTGCTGATCCTTAGAACGGAATCATCTGCGAGGACGCCACTTCTTTTCAGCAAAGCCTTCACACGTGCTTGTAGCTCCTCACGGTGGAATGGCTTCGTTAAATAATCATCGGCTCCTAAGTCAAAACCATGCAGCTTGTCGTCGATTTCTGCTTTGGCCGTCAAAATTAGGACCGGGGTATTGATTTTATCTTGACGTATATTTTTTAAGACATCATAGCCGTTCATCTCAGGCAACATAATATCTAAGATGATCAAATCATAAACATCTTCCGTCGCTGCAAATTTGCCACTCAAGCCATCGTTTTCGATATCTACTTCTGAAAAATCAGATAAGAAAGAGGCAATATTATTCGCAAGGTTTTCATCATCTTCAACTACTAAAATTCTAATATTATTTGACATAATGGACTCCTTTAATTTCTCTAGTCATAATTATAAAGCAAAATTTTCGATTTAAGCTGATTTTAAGTTAGTTTGTCTAATCTGGTTTTTGTTGTTAAGAAAGGAACTTGAGTAGATGAAAAATAAATCACAAATGAAATCGATTATTGTTTCGATTTTATGCTATTCGGTCATTTGTTTTTTAATAAATATATTTTTTTAGAGATTGGAGAAGATGAATGATGGAATCAAAGAAATCAAGTCGCGTTCAAAAAAATGAGAATAGACATTTTTTCGATAAATTAAGAACTATTAAATATGATTATTGGTTAATCGCTATTTTAATTTTGGCTGCATTCTTGTATGCCTGGAATATTTGGGAAGCGGGTGAGGCCAATAACTTCTATACGGCAGCAATCGTCAGTATGACTAAGAGTTTTAAGAACTTTTGGTATGCCAGTTTTGATCCTGCTGGTTTTATTACGGTTGATAAGCCACCAGTAGCACTTTGGTTTATGACTATCAGTGCTAAGATTTTCGGGGTACATGGTTGGAGCGTTGTCCTACCATCGATCCTGTTTGGAATTGGATCAGTTTATTTGATCTATAACTTAGTATCAAAACCATTCGGAAAAATCCCTGCCCGGATTGCAGCCTTAGTAATGACTTTGACACCTATCGTGGTGGCAGATTCACGAACAAATAATATGGATGCAACCTTAGTATTTTTCCTATTGTTATCAGTTTGGTTCGTCCAAAAAGCCGTTTTAAATCGTCAACAAAGATATTTATGGATCGGTTTTGCCTTAATGGGCGTTTCATTTAATGTCAAAATGTTACAAGCTTTTATGATTTTACCAGCCCTTTATCTCTACTATTGGTTGGCAGCTAAAGTTAATTGGAAAAAGAAATTGGCTCATTTGTCGATTGCAACTATTTTTCTAGCTATCTTTACCTTAATTTGGCCATTGTCAGTTGATCTGACTAATTCTTCAAACCGTCCTTATGAGGGTGGTTCAGAAACTAACTCAGCTCTTGAATTAGCCTTTGGTTATAACGGGACTGAACGTCTGCTCGGTCAAACTACTGGTACAGGTGGAGCTTTCCCCGGTATGGGCAGCAGCTCTTCTAAAAAGAGCAGTAAGTCAATGACACCACCGAGTGGATCTAAATCATCAAAGAATGCCCCAACGCCACCAAGTGGTTCTAAGTCATCAAAGAATGCTCCAACACCACCAAGTGGTTCGAAAAAGAAGTCAAGTACGGGTAATCCACCATCTAAGCCAACTGGCTCAACTAAAGGTGGTGCACCATCAATGACTGGATCTAAAAACGGTCAACCTGGTGGACAAGCCGCTGGAGCAGGCGGTGGTGGCGGTGCCTTCAATATTGGTACGGCTGGTCCATTTAGATTATTGCAAAAAGAACTTGGTCCGCAAATTAGTTGGTTGATGTTACTCGCTGTTTTTGGAGTAATTTCTAGTTATATCTATTATCAAGATCCCAAGAAGAAGTGGTACAGTCTTAATTTCCAAAGAAGGAACCTTTGGCTATGGATGGGATGGTTAGTTCCTGTAGCAGGATTTTTCTCCGTAGCAAGTTTCTTCCATCCTTATTACACCATCATGTTAGCTCCAGCTATGGCAGCCTTAGCAGGTGTAGGAATCTTTACAATTATCAAGCAATGGCGTGAGAAATCTATCTGGTCGATGTTTCTGCCGGTTGCGATTTTATCAACGGGTTGCTTGCAAGCTTGGTATTTAAACGATTATTATCCAACCTTGTCATGGATTCTCTTAATTGCGGGAATCATCATCTCAATTCCACTGTTTGTATTGCCATGGATCGCAATTCGCTTGAAAAATAAACGAATTTGGCCGATTGTTGCATTGATTATTATGATGTTAGCACCAACTTGGTGGTCATTGACTCCAACTTTAGCTGGTTCTAGTGACGGTATTCCAAGTGCTGGACCATCGCTGTTATCTGGCGGCAGTGGCAGTGGCGGTATGGGTAATTCTCAAGTCGATACAACCTTGTTGAAGTATCTTGAAAAGCATCAAGGATCAGCAGAATACTTATTTGCAACAGATGACTCTAGTACCGCTGCACCATATATCATTAAAACTGGTAAAGCTGTTATGGCCATGGGTGGATTTAATGGTACCGATAACGCGATTACTTTAAAACAATTCAAGAAGTTAGTTAAGGAAGGCAAGCTGAAGTATTACTATTCTGGTGGTAAGACAGGTGGTAACAATAGTAAAATTGTTTCTTGGATCAAGAAGCATGCAAAAAAAGTTAAACTTTCAACTAGTTCCACACCAACTAATAATTCTAGTTCAGTTACGGTTTCAACTAAAAATGAATCTACTACTGTTCCAACACAGCCATCAAGTGCAGCTGGAAATGCCCCTGGTTCACAGTCAGGTAATCCACCAACTAAACCTAGCGGCACTAAGCCTAGTGGCACTAAAGCTCCAAGTGGCGCTGCTCCAAGCGGGGCTACCGGAAATACGAAGACGCCACCAACTGGGTCTAAGAAAAAGCTAACTAAAGCTCAACTCAAGAAGATGAAGAAGAATGCAAAATCAGCTTCATCAGCAATGGGTGGTATGGGTGGACCTGGTCAATCAGGAACCCTTTACGATTTATCAAGTATTTACAAATAGTCAACGAAAGGAAAATAATTATGAAAAATCAATTGATTTCTATCGTCTTGCCAGTCTTTAATGAAGAAGCTGGAATTCAAGCAACGATCGATACGTTATTAAATTATGTTGAACAGCAAGAGGAACAGTATGAATTGATCTTCGTTGATGACGGTTCGAAAGATAAATCAGTATCAATCATCAAACATGCACTTAAGTTGCATAATAATATTAAATTGGTAGAGTTCTCACGAAATTTCGGCCATCAATTAGCGATTACTGCTGGCCTAGAATACACCAAAGGTGATGCTGTGGTCGTCATGGATGCTGATTTACAAGATCCGCCTGAAGTCATTCCTCAAATGATTGAAAAATGGCACGAGGGCTATGAGATCGTCTATGGGAAGAGGATGCAACGTGACGGTGAGACTTTCTTCAAAAAATTCACCGCTAAAATGTTTTATCGAACTTTCCAAAAATTGGCCACAATTGATATGCCGCTCGATACCGGTGACTTTCGTCTAATGGATCGCAAAGCTGTCCAGCAATTATTGAAACTGCACGAAAAAGACCCCTTTGTCAGAGGTCAGGTAACTTGGATCGGTTTCAAACAGACAAGCGTTAAGTATCATCGTCAAGAGAGAATTGCTGGTGAGACCAAATATCCACTCTCTAAGATGGTTAAATTAGCGATTGATGGGATCACATCATTTTCAATGAAGCCTTTACAATTTGTCAATGTCTTCTCAATCTTGCCTTTAGTGAGCGGAGTCTTTTCTTTAGGATATATGATTATTAATGGTAACTATAGCCTTGCCGGAGTAGGAGTGACGATATTACTCTTTACTCTAGGACTCTTGATGTTATCGTTGGGTATTTTGGGAAGTTACCTCGGCCGAGTCTTAGATCAAGTCAACGATCGACCTCGCTATATCGTAAGTAAAACCGAGGGTTTTGAAAAACGTAATCAAGGCATTCACCATTTCTCAGCACGTCAAGTCAATAATTAAATATTAGAAAAAATCTTTTTTACCTTAAAAGTTTTCATACTTTTTAATTAGGTTGTAATGTGTTAAAGTAATGTTAAATTTGATAGTTACAGATCGTTGTTTGATGGACAACTGATTCTTATCAAATTGAACATGAACTATCCCATTCATAAAAAAAAGCTGACGAACACCCAGTCGTCAGCTTCTTTTTTTATTTTTTTTTAATAAACATCGCCATTGTAAATTGAATTTTTAACGATTACGTAATCTACCTTACGTAATGAATTGACATCGCGGCCACCAGCGTAGGAGATCGATGATTGTAAGTCTTGTTTCATTTCTGCCAAAGTATCCATAATTTCACCTTTATATGGAACTAGCATTCTTTTACCTTCGACATTTTTGTATTCGCCTTTTTGATATTGTGAGGCTGAACCAAAATATGCTTTGTACTTTTGACCATCTTTTTCGATGATCTTACCAGGAGATTCCTTGTGACCAGCTAAAAGTGAACCAATCATCACCATGTCGGCACCAAAGCGGATCGATTTAGCAATATCACCGTCATTTCTAACACCACCATCAGCGATGATAGGTTTGCTGGCGGCTTTTGCGCAAAGTCTGACAGCAGCTAATTGCCAACCACCAGTACCAAAACCAGTTTTTAATTTGGTGATACAAACTTTTCCAGGACCGATCCCAACTTTGGTAGCATCGGCTCCAGCATTTTCTAGTTCACGGACTCCCTCAGGTGTACCAACATTTCCAGCAATTAAGAATGAATCGGGTAATTTCTCTTTGATGTACTTGATCATGTTAATAACTCGGTCGCTGTGACCATGGGCAACGTCGATCGTAATATAATCAGGTGTTAAATGTTTCTCAACTAAAGTATCGATAAAATCAAATTCGGCTGCTTTAATTCCGACACTGATGGAAGTATATAAACCACGTTGGTTCATATCTTCAATAAAGCCAACACGTTTTTCCGGCTCAAAACGGTGCATCACATAGAAATAATCGTTTTCGGCTAGTTTTACAGCTAACTTTTCATCAATGATCGTCTGCATATTGGCAGGTACGACTGGAATTTTAAAAGTCCTTGGCCCAAATTTGATGCTAGTATCGCATTCAGAACGGCTATCAACGATACATTTATTCGGTATTAGTTGGATATCTTCATAATCGAAAACTTGCATTTACTATTCACTCCATTAATTACGAACAATTATTATTTTAATATTAAGTTTCGTTCGTATCTATAATTTACCTAGAAATTGTTCAGAAGTCAAACAAAACTTTCTAATAAAAAAGTAAAATGTGATAAAATTTTCATATATAATAAATTCATTATTCAATAATGGAATTTTTTGAAAATGTATATGAAAAGTAATTGACAGTAATAAGTCAAATTGGTATTATCTTCATATTATTAATAGAACGGTATATTAATAACGTTTATTAGTGACTCACCAAAAATCGGTATATCCAATAGGAGTGGTTAAAAGTGCAACATTATACTGCAGAAGACATTACAAAAATGGTAAATGATGAAAACGTTGAATTTATTTGTTTGATGTTTACTGATATCAACGGAATCATCAAGAACGTTGAAGTTCCAGTTTCACAACTAGATAAGGTTCTAGCTAATAAGATTACTTTTGACGGTTCATCAATCGATGGCTTCACGCGAATTGAAGAAAGTGATATGTTATTACATCCCGACTTATCAACTTGGTTGATTTTCCCTTGGGGAGAAGAACACGGCAAGGTTGCTCGTTTGATTTGTGACATTTATAAGACTGATGGCACACCATTTGAAGGCGATCCTCGAGTAAATCTTCAAAGAATCCTTAAGAAGATGGAAAAAATGGGTTATACCAACTTTAACATCGGACCAGAACCAGAATTTTTCTTATTCAATACCGATGAACATGGTAATCCAACTTTACATTTGAACGATGATGGTAGCTATTTCGACTTTTCACCAGTTGATTTAGGTGTCAACGTTCGTAAAGATATCGTCTTAGGATTAGAAAAGATGGGCTTTGAAGTTGAAGCGAGTCATCATGAAGTTTCACCAGGTCAACAAGAAATTGACTTCAAGTATGAAGACGCTTTGTCAGCCGCTGATAGTATTGAGACTTTCAAACTAGTTGTTAAGACGATTGCTAAACAACATGGCCTCTATGCAACCTTTATGCCAAAACCTATGCAAGGTATCAATGGTTCTGGGATGCACATCAATATGTCACTCTTTGAAGGCGATAAGAATATCTTTGATGATGAAAATGACATGTTGTCAGATACAGCTAAGAAATTCTTGAGTGGAATTTTGAAGCATGCTCGTGCCTTAACCGCAGTAAATAATTCAACCGTTAACTCATATAAACGTTTAGTACCTGGCTTTGAAGCTCCTACTTACATTGCTTGGTCAAGTAAAAACCGTTCACCATTAGTACGTGTACCTGCTGCTAGTGGAAAATCAAAACGCATCGAATTAAGAAGTGTTGATCCAGCAACTAATCCATATCTTGCTATCGCATGTATTTTGGATGCTGGCTTAGATGGAATCAACAACGATTATGATTTGATGCCAGAAGTTAAAGACAACATCTATGAAATGTCAGAAGAAAAACGTCGTGAAAAAGGCATTACTGACTTACCATCCACTTTACACAACGCTTTAAAGGCTCTTAGAAAAGATGAATATGTCCAACAATCACTTGGTGAAGGCTTAACCAATAGTTTCTTCATTGCTAAGAATGCCGAGTGGGCTAGATATCAACAAACCGTTTCGCAATGGGAACGTGATACATACATGTCACAATTTTAATTTGTGATATAAATTAAATTACGAAAAGTAAATAATCCCAGTGGATTAACCAGAAATGGCTAACCCACTGGGATTTTTATGCGACAAGTATTAAATCGGTTTAGATGCTTGTTACAGTATTTAGCGATAATAACGGGTATAATTAAAATGATATTTTTATGAAAAGAGGATTGCGATATGGCTTATTCAATCGGGCAGGTCGCTGAACGGACAGGCTTATCCAGCTACACCTTGCGATATTACGATAAAGAAGGTTTGATGCCATTTGTTCATCGTGGAGTTGGCGGTCGCCGGGAGTTTACAGAAAATGACCTTGATTTTGTTGATTTGATTGCTTGTTTGAAAGAAACAGGGATGTCCTTAAAAGAAATCAAAGAGTTTGTCAATATGTCGCTTGAAGGCGATTCTACCTTAGAAGCGCGTTTAGAGATGTTTAAAAAGCAACGTGCTGAAGTATTGAGACAAATCGAACAGTCACAGAGATACCTTGAGAAACTGGATCACAAAGTTAGGTATTTTGAAGCTGCTCAAAAAAAGAGTTTTGAATCTTCCCAAAATGACTATTGTGAGGTTTTAAATGAAACTTCAAAAATTAATCAATCCGTTGATAACTAAATAATTGTATTCAGGCTTTTCTCTGGAAATTGTTTTTTTTTCATGGTAATATTTGGCGTAATCAAAAATACTGATTACTGCTTTCCCCCCAGAGAGCACGAAGGACCCAGTCAAATGACTGAGCCCTTTTTTTATTCTCGAGTAATACTTAAAACTGCGGTTGTTTTCAAAGAATTCTTGCTATCTTTGCCTATGGTGATCCAATCAGCTGCGCTGATCAAACCTTCCAACTTATTCTCTTCGTCTTCTTCAGTGATCTTGCCATCTTCAAATCCACCCTTGAAGATACAATCGAGATAGTAGTGATCAGCGTTGCTAGCCATCATTGAGGATTGATATTTCCAAGCAATGATATAAGTTTCTTCAGTAATGTGGATACTGCGACCATTTATTAAATTAATATTCAAAGCCATAGAACCGCCTCCTTGACTTGATTATATCAAAAAAACTTCAGTATAAATTTATATATTGAAATAATATTCCATAATCAATAAAAACAGGTGAAATGGTTCAAAAAATTTAAAAAAATTGAAATGATACATATTAAAAACAAGACAATTGTATTAAAGTAGAAATTGAGAATTGGGTTTCAATTATGGGTAAAGGTCGACTATTGCATGCAAAAAAAATTTAATGTTTCACTAATTTTTTTGTTGATGTTTTTTTTGGTAAGCTGTGCTGATTCAAAAGTTGAGACAATTGTTCCTAAGTCGCAAAGTAATTTTTCATTAGTGACGAAATATGGTGATTATCAATCACAGGAACAAGAGTTATCAACTTTTATTGAGCAAAAAATGTTGACCAAGAAAGGTATTTACACTAATTATAAAAAACAAACATATCGAAAAGATGAAGCACGGGGCCATGAGTTATTATCTGAATCATCAGGCTTTTGGCTCGAATATTTGGTGACCACGCATCAGTATAAAAAGTTTCGACAATTTTATGCGGCTACGAAAACCACCTTTGATCAGGGTTCACAGTTCAGTTATCGTTATGTGACCGCTACAAAAAAACAATTCAACGTTAATGCTACCTTGGATGATTTGCGAATTATTCGTGCATTACAAATGTACACTGAAGCCACTGGCAATCGTTCATATAAAAAGGAAGCTGCCACAAGATTTGCTAAACTGCAAAAAAACACCATGAGCCGGGGAAAAATTGCCAGCTTTTATGATGTGAAGGCACATCAAGCCAGTGCAGAAAGTGCGTTATCTTATTATGACTTTTCAACTTTAAAATACTTTGAAATGACTTCGAAGAAAAACCAAAAGATGTATGCGCAACAA
>NZ_JBTYYZ010000014.1:0-40149 GCF_054881455.1 Companilactobacillus sp. FL22-3
TTGATCTGCAAAATTTTGTAACTGCTTTTGCACCTTTTCTGGATAAGTAATATTTTGGTTTATCCAAGGAAAATGCCTCAAATCGTTCTTAAAAACTTGTCCCTTCTCTCTTGCATAAACAGAGGTAAACTTTTCGCTATTATCATAGATCATGACCTTATCAGATTTAAAGGCCACTAATGGCAAATTATGTTTGGATTGCTGATAACGTTTCTTGATCGTTGCTACTGGAACACCGTGCCCACCTTTTTGTACCCGTTCGTTGACCCTTTGGATAGCTAAATTTTCATCTCGCAAAGCAACATATAATAAAGTCACTTCAAAGCCATTTTTGTGAGCTTTGTCAATCAAATTGAGTTGAGCTTTGCCTCTACCTGCCAGTGTTGTTTCTACGTGAATACTTTGCTGGTGATCTAAAGCATAGTGTAGTTGTTTGATTTCTTCTTTCATGGCTTTTAAGTTGTCACTATCTTTATGCCAATCGCCACCCATTTGTCTTAAAAGTTCATCAGCGTTAATCCGTTTTGTTTTGTCAAACAAGATGGGAAATGTATCGTATAGCGTACTTTTTCCTGCTCCGTTAATACCAGCAACAATTATATATTGGGGTTTATCTATCAACGGACAAAGTCCTTTCGCTTAATAACCTCATCTTGCCTTTTATCTAAAAAGTAGGTATATAAAGCGTCATATACTTTGCGCTTTTCTGGATCTGGCTCATGTAATGACTTATCAAGTAAATCTTTTAAATCAGTTTCTTTGGCAATTTCAAAAAAGTCATTAATTGTGATTGTATCTTTCATGTGCATCACACTTCCAAGTTATTAATTTATTTAATCTGATAAGCCATTAGTCCTCATCTGGATCATTGAGCCAATCAGCGACTTCTTTAGCGTCTTTGAACTCTGTTACTGGTGTCTCTTTGGTAGCCTTTAAAAGGCTTAAATTAGCTCTTTCGGTTTCGCTCAGGGCTGGTTTAAACGGTAATGCTGCGTCAGCTACGATCCGCTTATAAAACATATTGATCGCGGTAGTTGGGTTTAGACCTAACTGGCTTAAAACGGCTTCGGTATTATCTGCCAATTCTTTGTCAATCTGGACTTGTACGCGTTTCTTTTCCTTAACTGCCATGATTTTCTCGCCCCCCTTTATTACTACTCACATTATACTAATCTTTGAGTACCATCTCAATTAGCCTGCTTCTTTAAAAGTTGTGAATTTAAGTTTGCTGTCCTTTCCGCAATGGCACTTATACAACGTTCCTAAAATGCCCGTACGCGCATTTTAAAACTCGTTTAATATAATTATGCTCTATCTGTTTAAAACGGCTTAGATGAGCTTAGATGCCGTTTAATTCCAAGAGCGCTCATTGTCAGTGTTCTGTTCTTCGGGGTGTTTGGCCGCATATTCTCTAGCTGCTTGTTGGTTCCACCAAACACCAAATAGGTTTTGCATGGTGCCGTACAGGTAGTTCTCAACATTCTTGATATGTTTCTCATCGCTTCTTAGGGCATTAAAATAGCGTCTTAATGTTTTGGTCATCATTTTTTTTAAATCAGGGTCATCTAATATAATCCATACGCCTAAATCTTTATGTTCTTTTTCAACAGCATATTTAGCGTTTATGATAATGCCAATAAAGCGCCGCATTTGTTGCGGGGTGCGGCACCAAAAGCTAAGTAGTTGCACTGCTTCTGGTTCTAAGAAGACCGGCAAACCATTATCTTCGTCAGTTAAGAACTCATCAGCATGTTTTACTAAATCCCGATTTTGGGCTTCAATTTCAGCTGGTGAAAAATTGGCTGTGGAAAAGTCCAACTTTTGAGTATCTATATTGTATCTATTAGTATCTAAATTGTTAGTATAGTCTAGATCTTGTCTCTTTTTGAGAAGTCCGCTTGTACCAAGGGATTCAGACGTGTAAGAGACGGTATCATGCGGGTTTCTCTTTTTGAGAAGTCCGCTTGTATCAAGGGATTCAACGGTATCATGCGGGTTTCTCTTTTTGAGAAGTCCGCTTGTATCAAGGGATTCAAACGATTTTTCTGGTTCTCGCTTAATATAAACGTCTTTTGCTGTTACTTCCAAATCTGCCAAATATAATCTATTTGGTTCGTTTTTGCCTGATCTTGGATTAAAACCCATATGTTTTTGATACAAAAGGTTTGCGTCCATTAATTCGTGTTTAATCTTATTGATTTTATTA
Source organism: Companilactobacillus sp. FL22-3 (assembly GCF_054881455.1). Lineage (NCBI taxonomy): Bacteria > Bacillati > Bacillota > Bacilli > Lactobacillales > Lactobacillaceae > Companilactobacillus > Companilactobacillus sp. FL22-3. The sequence goes on from NZ_JBTYYZ010000014.1 coordinate 2,207, forward strand.
TTTGACCAGTTTCGTAAATCTTTTAGTTCATTGTTTGTGTATATGAAATATACGTTGTTATTTTCGTCAACCCAATTATTGCTTAGTGAGTAACTTAGACGATCGCGTAACACCGAATAAAGTAAAATGGCACTATCGCTAAGATCCTTATATTTTTCCCCTTGGAGTAAGATCTGCGGCAAAGCGTAGAACTTTACTTCATAGGCCCTTTTAGCATTTGTAAAGTTGAAGTTTGATTGATCCATAATAAAAGCTCCCTTTCTTAACTGACACACACCGTCTTAAAGAGAGTTGCTAAAACATCTGACTTGTTTTAAAATACAAATCTGATATGCTTTAACTGAATTACAAAGCGAACATTGGACGTGATCGGCTTTGTAAATTCACCGGCATGTGTCTATTCTGGGTTGCCCATACGGCAACTTTTTTTAATTTCTAACAACAAAAATGGACTAAATAGCATTGGTTAGCCACTTAGCCCATTGGATTTAATTTGTTTTTAACTATCCTTCACTTGTCCCATAGGACTGGTTTGCGGTATAATTAACCTACAAATTAAGAACAATGTTCAGACGATTTTAACTTGGCGGTCTAAATCGTCTGAATCTAAGTAGCTCCCTGTTAGCTACTTGCTAAACCTAAAATCCCCGATTCCTCGTGAATTGGGGATTTTTCTGTTTAGCTTGATCTATTTATTCGGTTGTTAAATTAATCTGAGTCTAGCATAGCGCTTACCTACAGGCAACCGTATTTGGTTTAGTGCACTTTACTAGTTTTTACCTAATCACAAATTAATCAGCAAATAAATTGCGTGTTTATTTGCTTGATTAATTATTTATTTATTTAGTTGCTAAATTGCATCTATGATTGAAGCTAAGAATTCTGAACGATTTTTAAATCCGTTTTTTCGGGCAGCCGTATCCATTTTTTTAAGTTGACTTTCAGTAATTGAGAAGGTCACTGATCGCTTACGCTCTACTTCCTTTCGGCTAATATTTTTCAAAAATGCGACTGCATCTTTCTTGTTGTCTTTCAATGTAGCTTCGTAACTTTCTCTCATTTCTTTGTCTTTTTTATGGTTGAATGAATCTAAACTCATAATCTAACTCTCCTTACTTGGTTTTATTTGCTAATTCTTGAAAAAGATGATCGGCGTGTTCTATGAACCTTTGATTTTGCTTTAAAATGGATTCATCATGATTGGCTAATTCAAATATTGAAGCGTGCCTTGCAGTAGCTTTATTAAAGAGCTCTCTTTCGGGAATTATAGTTGCGACTGTTTCATCGCCTTCTATGTGTTTTAGCAAATCGCGAGACATGCTTGTATTATGTCTAATCATATTACCGATAAAGAAAAGCTTTGCGTCAACGTAAGTTTCGCCAGTTCGATAGTCAAAAAGTGATTTTCTAAATTTTTCGAGTCGTGTTTCTAGGTCAAACTTGGCATTGTAGCCATGTTCACTGGGTGTAATGGGACTAAGCAGATAATTACTGATAGCAATAGCGTTTTTTGTGATGGTGCTAAAATCTGGGTGCGTATCAATTAAGATATAGTCATAGTTGGTTAAGCTTAATGAATCGGAGTTGTTTTTAAACCACATGAACAACATCATTTCTTTGTTACTGTTATTTTCTAGATAACTTCCTAAAACATCTAGGTCTATAAAACCGGCTATTAAATCTAGATTCGGTCCGACACTGTCAATTCTTACTTTTTGAGCATTGTCATTTTCTTTAAACGCTTCAGCGATGGTATTGTTTCGTCGTGTCTTTTCAAAAACGGTTGTTAAATTGCACTGATGGTCTAAATCTATTAATAGAACCTTCTTACCATGTTTGGCTAACCAATCACCATAATTTAAAGTCAAGGTTGTTTTACCAACACCACCCTTGATAGCAGTAAAAGTAATAATCTTCATCTTGATACCTCCTTCATCTAGCTTAATTATATCATTAGTAGACAAATAAATAAACAATTTATTAAATAATTAAGCTGGCAATTAGCTCATTTTTAAAGCTCATTTTTAAAGATTCTATATTTCTTGCGATACCTGATAAAGGTTGTCCGTTTAATTCCTGTATTACGGGCAACATCGACATCACTCATGCCTGCCTCGTAAAGCTCAAAAGCATGTTGCAAGCGGGGATCGTCTTGGGTGTATTGGGGTTTGCGCCCATGATATTTACCCTGCTGCTTAGCTAAGGCAATCCCTTGCTGCTGGCGCTCAATGATTCGCTTACGTTCACTTTCGGCCTGATACTTATAGAGTTCAATAATCAAATTGGTCATCAGTTGCCGTAAGTTAGGATCAGCGATTCCTGTCATGGACGGTAAATTCAATACATCTAGGGTGGCACCCTTATTTTGAATGGAGTTCATGATCTTAGTCAAATCCTGGTTGTTTCTGCCTAAGCGATCTAATTCAGTGACCAGGACAATATCACCCTCACGAATATAGGCCAGCATTTTTTGCAGTTCTGGCCGATTAGTGTTAGCTCCACTTAATTTATCCGTAAATAATTTATCAACGCCTTTTAAGGCCGCTAGCTGTCGATCTAAATGTTGCTCCTTGGAACTCACACGCGCATAACCGATTTTAGCCATTTCCAATTCTCCTTTTGGACAGTTCTAATGAACACTTGTAATTCCTAGTATAGCACAGAAATAAAAAAGACCACTAGGGTATACCCTAATGGCCATTGAACTAACTTAGCGAAAAAGAAAAAATTCACCTTCCTTTAGCTGATCTGTATTTAATCTTGAATCTATAACGTTCTGATCTCCATTTACCATTTTTGATAAATCTTCTGGGGCTGTAAAATTTGAATGCAAAGAAGCTTCTTGATAGGCAATTTCCCAATCTTTCAAAATATTATAATCTTCTGAAAACTCTATGTTCTTTTTTACACCCTCAAAATCTGGAAATAATTTGGTGCTGATGGCTCCGTTTTCTTTTAAACATTTTTGTAAATAATTTCGATCCCTTTGCGGTAGTTTGTAGGTTATTTTTTCTAAGAAAGTTTCGTTGTTCCATAAGTATTTATTGTCTTTTTTTTCTAAAGAATCACTGGGGTTGTTAGAATGAAGCCAGTCAACTATTATCTGAATTTGAGAATCTTGAATCTTAGAACCTTGCGCCACATTATTCGTATCTATGCTAGATAGCAGCCCCTGTTGTGATTTCATCCTTTCGTTTTTGTGATCTGTATCATATACTATCAGCGGTAATTTAGGATATTGATTCTTTAACTCATCATATAAGGTCTTATTAAGTTTATACATGCAATACTTGTGCTTGTTGAAGTCGTCTCTAAGACAATGCATTTTACAAGCATCAATTGGCCGATTCAAAATATTTTCATCAACAAATTTCTTAAGATAACTTGTAAAAGCGAAATATAGAGCTACATAGACAGAATAACTCCAGTCAAGATAACTAGTGTCTATCCCGTAATGCTGAGAAAGTTCGTTTGAGTTTCCATTCATATTAACCTCTCTATATCCCCGTTTAGCTGCATTTTCTACAATAGCAGCATAAATATCATATTGGCCAAAACTTATATCTTGATTTAGCTTTCCGGCTCCTAGCTTTCTAGCTAGGGTCGGAACTAAATCATAGGATTCATATGCACAACCTCGATAAATAAAATCATTATTAACTTTCGCTTCTGAAATGATTTCTTTCAACGTAGCCAATATTTTCTTCCTCCTGTATAATTAAAGCTTGTAGAGAAGTTAAGGCGGTGGCTATTTCCGATCGGAGGTGGTGCTTATGGTGTTAAACCTTTAAAGCCCATAAATCCTAACGAAAGGAGTAGCCTGATTGTCCGTTGCGGACGCTTTACAATTAATGCTGGCTTTCGGTACGTTTATCGTGGCCTTAATCGCATTAATTGTTGAGCTGATCAAAAGTCAGCAAAAAAAATAATCCGTCTTAGCTTTGGCGAGCAGATGGATTATTTTGATCTAATCTATTAAGTTTGCCACCGTCTTAAACGGCTCTACATGGGAAGTCCTGTTATCAGCGGGGCTTCCCTTTTTCTGTCTACATTATAGCATGACTGTAATGGACTTTCGACTATTTTTAATCAGCTTTCTAGCAGTTTTTAGGGAACACATGTTTGCTTTATATGCTACAATACAGGTAAAAGCTAACGGAAGTGATCTAAATGTTTTTTGATGATGAACCGCATGGCGTGTTCTTCTTAATCGATAACAAGTCCTTTTATGCTAGTTGCGAAGCCGTTGCCCGGGGGCTTAATCCCTTAAAAGTCCCCTTAGTGGTCCTTAGTGAAGCTGAAAACACCAATGGTGGGCTTATTTTAGCCACGTCACCCGAAGCTAAGCATGTATTTCATCTTAAAGCCAATGTCTCCCGTAAACGTGACTTACCAAATGACCCCAGGTTGTGGGTCGTGCCACCGCGCATGAACCTTTATATTCAACGTAATTTGCAGATCAATCAGATCTTTCATCAATTTACCACCGAAAAAGAGGTTTGGCCGTATTCAATTGATGAAAGCATTCTTGATATGACCCATACTTGGCGGCTGTTTGGCAATTCCGTTCGCGAAGTGGCACGCTTGATTCAAAAGACAGTTCGGCAAAAACTAGGCTTGTATACCACCGTGGGGATTGGTGACAACCCGGTGCAAGCTAAATTAGCCTTAGACCTTTACGCTAAACATAATCATGAATTGATCGGTGAAATCCATTACGAAACGGTGCCGGATAAGATTTGGTCAATTACTGAATTAACGGACGTTTGGGGGATTGGCCCCCGTATGGCGAAACGTTTGAACCGGCTTCAAATTCACAATATGTATGAGCTAGCCCACACCAACCCTTATTTACTCAAACAGCAACTTGGCGTCATTGGTGGCCAATTATTTGCTACGGCCTGGGGAATTGATCGCGCACAAGTCACGGAACCAACTAAGGTTAAAGAAGCTAGCCTGGGTAATTCGCAAGTATTGCCACGGGACTATTTTAACCAAGCCGAAATTGAAACGGTCATTAAAGAAATTGGTGAACAGGTGGCGGCGCGGCTTCGGCACCACCATAAACTGGCGGGGTGTCTATCGCTAAGCATTGGGTTTTCCTATACCGCAGCCGAATCAGATGGCCGCGGTGGCTTTCACCAAGCTTTAAAAATTGACCCGACTAACGATAATCAAGTTTTGACGCAACAATTATTGTGGTTATTCCGTCAGAATTGGGACGGTCAAGCTGTCCGGAATATTGGTGTTTATAGCAGTAAACTAAGTGTCAACTCCGGCCAACAACTTAATTTATTTGAAACCCCGCGCAACCAAATTCGCCATAGCCGGTTAAACCAGGTGATTGATGAAATTCACCGGCAATTTGGGTTCACCAAACTAGTTTACGCGACCAGTTTATTAAAGGGAGGCACCTCTATCAAGCGGGCTTCACTAGTGGGCGGACATAATGGAGGCAATAGCTATGAATAGCGATATCGAGATTATTAAGGGGCGGTTAACCTTATTGTTTAAGCGGCGTCCCCAAACCCGCTATTGGTTAATGTTGACTAATGACACCTACGATCAGACCTATAATCTGTTTTTTAACAGTCAACGGGCTAATGAGCGCTTGCAATCCGTTCCCTTACATAAATTAGCACACTACGATTTAGCTGATTTAGAAAAGTTGTTAAAAGCATTACGACAAGATATAAAGCTAACGATGGAATTTGTCGGCTTTACAGGAGAACGGTGGCCGGCAAGTCAAAAGCTAATTCAACGAAAGCGGGTGCCACTTGAGTAACCAAGACTTTGATTTAGGCACGGTTAAGCATTTTTTTGAACACGATTATCATGACCGGGGCATGATGAAATGGCAGGGCTTCTATTTATCCGATCATACTACCGCTTTAAACCAACAGAACCAGCAGTTGAATGAAATATACGTTCCAAGACCGCAACAATCCTTAGCAGTAATTACCGAGGTATTGGCGGACGCATATCAGCGTCAGCAACCAGTGACCATTCAATTAAAAACGGTTGACCAAAACAACCGTTATTTGCCAGATATCACCACCTTGATCCATGGTTACAATGCTAATGATATTGTGATTGACGCTGATCGTTTGATTCCACTACAAGAAATTCGCAATGTAGCGTACAAAAAGACGGAGAAGCTATAAAAAACCAGCTCGCCGTCTTTCTGCATGAGCATCTTAGAAGCTGTTTAGTATCTTTGATTTTGACCAAATAATTTGATAAACTACTGTCAAAAAAGTTGGTGATCATATGCAACATTTTAGTCATCATTACCAAAGCGATATTTCTCGGCAACAATTCGATTTGATCCGCCAGGATCTGGAAGCTTCAAGAAAACGAACTCATCCAAATCACATTGATCCTTATGATATATTCTGTGCCATGCTCTATGTCCTTAAAAATGGTTGTACTTGGCGTGATTTGCCGGCTGATTTTCCAAAGTGGTCCACTGTTTACTACTATTGGATGAATTGGTCGAAAGCCCCCACCCCTGATAAACCAGCTTTATTAACTCAGGTTTTAAAAAAATTGTCGCTGATCGAAGATTAAGGCAAGGGCGATCAGCACGAACTTCGTTCGTCATTTTAGATGCCCAAAGTATCAAGAACACCGCTACCGCTGAAAATAAGGGTTACGATGGTGGTAAGAAGATCTCGGGGATTAAACGGCACTTAGCCGTCGACATCAATGGATTCCCGCAAGCGATCCATATTACCCGGGCTAACATCACTGATCGTGACGGGGCGATTGCACTCGTTACCCTTAATTTAGAGCAGTTTAAATTGGTTCGAACCATAATGGTTGATAGTGGTTATACCGGCCAAAATTTTGCTAATGAGATTAGCAGTTTAACGTCAGCCAAGGTAATCGTCGTTAAAAGAAATGAGTTACACCAATTTTCGGTTATCCCCCAACGGTGGCTCATTGAACGTTCATTTAGTTGGTTGGGAAATTATCACCGTTTATGGCGTAACTGTGAGCGTAAGCTCAACACTAGTCTCATGATGGTTTCGTTAGCTTTTATCAGGTTACTTCTTAAAAGATACTAAACAGCTTCTGAGAATGATGTGGATGTAAGCTGGTGAACGTGGGTCGGCACAAACAGGTTCGCTATGTGCCGGTTAAGAAATCCATTAATCGTTATAAGACGGTTAATTTGAGTGGTAAGAATAAACATCTCCAAAAGGGTTCGAAAATTAAGATTAAGAACTATGATTATTCAAATCGTCATGATGTTAATAAGACCGGTGCTTTGAGATATCGAGTTATTGGTGGTTATATCACTGGTAATTCGAAGTATGTAAAGGTCATCAAGTAAGATTTCAGATAGAAAAAGATCTTCGGCATTTTTGCCGAGGATCTTTTTTGGTCTGGATAAAAGCACAGGTTTATACTGTACAGTTTTGAAATGCTTATTCAACAGAATTAAATAGAAAAGATGTTTTGCTATTCATCTAAGAATTTTCCAAGTACTATTTGACAAATATTCAATAATTAGTGAAGAAACCCTCTTAGTATCCATATCTTGTTGGTTCACGATCCAACTGATTCCGGAAATCACACTAGAAGAAAATAAATTTGCGAGGAAATCACGACGTTCTGGGATCATGCACTTAAAGGAATGAATTTGTTTTTCAACGATTAATTTCAATCGTTTTTGAAAATCATTGGTTAGACTATATCGAGCAGAGCTAATTGAAAGCAAGCGTCGAACCTCATCCTTATGGCTGAGTATAGGCTTAACACCAATTTCAATGACTTGTTTATTGATTGTATTTCTATCGGCCAAACTGATCGAAAGACATTCCAAAGAAGTTGTAATAAATGAAAATGCTGCCTCTCTGGCAACGGATTCTTTGTTATCGAAAAAGCAGTAAAAGCAAGTTCTCGATACCCCAGCTTCACGAGTAATATCTTTAATGGTAATTTGTGAGTAGTTAGTTTTCATGATAATGCGTATAAATGCATCTATTATGGCTTGATCTTTCACAGTGGGTTCCCCCTTATTGATGCAACCGACGTAAATTGATTTAAAAGACGAAATAGGGCTTGATTGGCTTACAGACAATTTATAGCAGATAAAGTGAAGATTGTTGGATGTGTTTTGAACAAGCTTAAGAGTTGCTAGACCAACGTTACAACCCCCAATTTCTTGTCGTGCTTTTCGTGCAAGCTAAAATATTTTGGATCTTTGTGTTGACAATCAACACTCAATGTTTTAGAACGTGTTTAGAATCTTTTCAAGAGTATTCGCAGGAAGGCTAAGCTAATCATCATCTTACTGGTGTTCAGCTTTCGCTCACAATTGCGCCAGAGGCGCCGATATTTTCCTAGCCAGCTAAAACTGCGTTCGATAACCCAGCGTTGCGGGGTCACTTGACCGTGCATAAGGTCACTCTGTTTAGCAATAATGACTTCAGCGTTAATCATTGCCTGAACTGATTGAGCAAAGTTGTTACCAGTATAACCACCATCGGCCATTACTCGTTGAACCAGGTCAAACTGTGATTTGTTTAACGCCAGTAGCGCATTGGCGCCATCACGCTCAGAAACATTGGCGGTTGTCACATGGACTGCCATCGGCAGCCCATTGATATCTACAGCAAGATGGCGCTTAATCCCACTCACCTTTTTACCACCATCGTAGCCGCTACTTTCAGCAGGATCGGTATTCTTGACACTTTGAGCATCTAGAATGATGAACGATGTATAAACTGAACGCTTCTGAGCCAACCGATGTTGGCTGACAATTTTTTTAAAACCTTATCCAGAGGAGTGATACCAGCAGGAGATGGCGTTTTAGTCCAAAGTAACCAGTAATAATAGACGGTTTCCCATTTAGGAAAATCACTGGGTAAATCGCGCCAAACGCACCCATTTTTCAAGGTATAAAGCAGGGCACAAAAGATATCATATAAATCAACCTTTCTTGGCTTAGTCCGCTTCCGTATGCCTTCTAGATCTGTCCGGATTAGTTCAAATTGTTCACGAGAGATGTCGCTACTATAATGGTGTGCAAAGCTTTTCATGGATTAAAAACTCCTGTTTTTGATCTAATTTAACTAAAATCAAATCGAATGTCAAAGTATCCAAACACGTTCTTATATTAATTTCAATCACCGAGATGAGGAAAAACATTTATTTCAAATTAAATCTTTTTGAGACAAAGAAAAGAAAACACTTGAAATTCTAATTTACTCATGTTAGTGTAGTTACAACATTAATCGTAAATAAACTTTTAAAAGATCAGTAGATAATTACCTCAGAGTTTAGAGAAGTAGTGGCTGGTGAAAACTACGCAGGGTAATTGTTCGAAATACAAAAGTTTGATACGCGGTCGCTTTGACGATATACGAAGATCTGAGAGCAAAGTGTTTGTTTAAACATTTTGAACTAGGGTGGTACCGCGTAAAAAAGCGTCCCTTCGTTAAGCAATTTAACGGAGTGACGCTTTTTTTGATGAATAAATAATATGGAGGCGAAGAGCTATGAAGTCAACCGATGTAACAATCCATTGCCCAGAATGCAATGATATTGTTTTTAACAAACGAAATGACGGTAAGGTAACCTGTGCTGAGTGTGGTCACACAATCATTAGTGCAAACTAATCAAACTTGCCATATGGATTCCTAAAGGAAGAAGGTCATACTATGAAATCAATCGATGTAACGACTCATTGCCCAGAATGCAATGATATCGTATTCAACAAAAGTAATGATGGTAAGGTAACTTGCGCTACATGTGGTCATAAGATGGATCTTGCAACAAGTCACTAAGCAAATAAAGCTTGTAAATTAATTACAATGAATTAAAATTCAGGAAGGAGCTCCTTTTTATGCAAAATGTCAAAGTACAACAGGTATCTGAATTAGTTACTAAACGTAGAAGGTTATCTCTTAGCGATGGAATCGCTTTACTCTTCTTTACTCCATTGTTTATTATACTAATAATCTCTAATTGGTCAAATGTTGATTTACTATCTGGGTCGATTGTTTTCGTAATGGTCGCATCTTTAACCATTGGGTTGAATAATTTGGCTTCAAAATTTGCAGCTGTAATTAAGAAAGGGTCTGACAACGAATTCAAGTAATACATTTGAATTCTGGATTGGATCAATATTCTTAAAATAATTTTATGAGGTGAGAGTAATGATTGATTTGAATGATCGGGACGTTATGTCATCCACAGAGGCTGCTCGCAGATGGCATAAGGCTGATGATTATGTACGGCAAATGTTTCGTAAAAGCCCAGAGAAGTTTCCTGAAGGTACCATCCGTAAATTTGGCAAACAGCTGGTTGTTACGATACGGGGAATGGAACAAGTAACTGGACTATCAGAAGCAGAAGCCGCGGAGAATCTTTCATCACGAACTATATCCACCCCAGCTTCACGCCTTGCCAGTTTTTCATTATTTAAGGATAGACAGGTTGGCAATTATGACAACAAGTCCTCCGTAAATGAGAATCTGTGAGTACCGTTAGGAAGTTAATGGTACTCCCCGGTTGACACCGTTTACAAGTAACGTTTATGTTTATGGTGTATTGGTAAAAAAATTACTACAAATCGGAGGCAATGGTAATGAACATTATTGATGAATTAAAGTGGCGGGGTGCTGTGAACCAGCAAACTGACGCTGAAGGCTTAAAGAATTTGACTGAGCACAATAGTATTTCGCTATACTGTGGCGTTGATCCAACAGGTGATAGTATGCATATTGGTCATCTGATTCCATTTATGATGATGAAACGTTTTGAACTTGCAGGTCACCATCCATATATCCTCATTGGAGGAGCTACCGGGAGTATTGGTGATCCTAGTGGGCGAAAGTCTGAACGTCAACTACAAACAATGGAAAAGGTGCAACACAACGTTGATGCCTTAACTAGACAAATGAAGCGTTTGTTTGGTGGTGATTCAAATATCACCTTCGTCAATAATTATGATTGGCTGTCTAAGATTTCTCTTTTAGACTTTTTACGTGATTATGGTAAATTGGTGAACATTAATACGATGCTTGCAAAAGATATTGTTGCCAGCCGATTGGACGTTGGTATTTCATTTACCGAATTTACTTATCAAATATTACAATCCGTTGATTTTCTGACACTTTACTCAAAATACAATGTGCAACTCCAAATTGGTGGAGCTGATCAATGGGGTAATATTACAGCTGGTATTGATATGATTCATAAGATTAAAGGTCCTGAAACCCAAGTTTATGGATTAACAATTCCGTTAATGCTTAAAGCTGATGGAACTAAATTCGGTAAAACTGCTGGTGGAGCTATCTGGTTAGATCCTAAGAAGACTTCCCCGTATGAGTTTTATCAATTCTGGCTGAACCAGGATGATCGTGATGTTGTAAAATACTTAAAGTACTTTACATTTCTAAGTCAAGACGAGATTTCAGAACTTGCCAAGAGTGTAAAAGAGCATCCTGAAGAAAGATTGGCACAAAGAAGATTGGCAGAAGAAGTTACCCGCTTTGTGCATGGGCAGGAAGCACTTACCACTTCTGAAAAAATCTCCGACATTCTTTTCTCTGGTGATATAACAAAATTGAATGTTGCGGAAGTACAAGATGCATTTGGCAAAGCCCCAAGTGTTGAAATTAAATCTGATCCCAAGAATATTGTGGACTTATTAGTTGATACGGAGATCGAGCCGTCCAAGCGTCAGGCACGGGAGGATGTAACCAACGGAGCAATTACTGTTAATGGGTCAAAGGTTGAAGATACGGAACATATTGTTGATCCGACTAACCATTTTGAGGGTAAGTTTGTCATTGTTCGACGTGGGAAAAAAACCTATTTCCTTGCACGAGTTACAAATTAAAAGATAAGAATTTAATAAGAAATTTATCATAATAAGGGGATAACCGATATCGGTTATCCCCTTATTTATATGGGTTCAATAAACTTATTAAGTAGCTTAAAAAATCATGTGAAAAAATTATCATGAATTTTGAAGTCGTTACCCTTTACAGTTTCTAGCTGAAAGCGTATTCTTATGACGGATTAAAAATAACACACGGAGGCAAAAGTTATGGAGAGCCTAGATAAAGATCCTAAGTATACTGATTTAAATGCTCTATTTATTGGTGACAAGGCCGAAAATGGTGATTTATATAAGGAATTGCTGAACAAACTTGTTGATGAACATTTAGGTTGGCGTAAGAACTACATTACCCAAGACAAGAACATGATTTCCCCACAAGAGCAGGACTCAACTGAATTCAAGGGTACTGTTGAACGCATGCGAAATGTCTTAGATGAATTGTCACAAAGAATACGTACTGAATCAGTTCCTTGGCATTCAGCTGGTAGATACTGGGGACACATGAATTCCGAAACATTGATGCCATCATTACTCGCATACAACTATGCAATGCTTTGGAATGGTAACAACGTTGCTTATGAATCATCACCAGCTACATCACAGATGGAAGAAGAAGTCGGCCACGAATTTGCATCAATGATGGGCTACAAGAATGGATGGGGTCATATTGTTGCTGATGGTTCTCTTGCTAACCTAGAAGGACTTTGGTATGCACGGAACATCAAATCACTTCCACTTGCCATGAAGGAAGTAACACCGGAATTGGTCAAAGGACTGGATGAATGGCAATTACTCAACATGCCTACTAAAAAGATCATGGATCTTGTTTCAAAATCAGGTAACAAGATGGATGATCTTAAAGCAAAATCTGCCCGGAGTGGTAAAAACCTTCAAAAACTTGGTAAGTGGTTGGTTCCACAAACTAAACACTATTCATGGATGAAAGCTGCCGATATTATTGGTATTGGATTAGATCAAGTTGTTCCAGTTCCCGTCGACAACAACTTCAGAATGGATATTGATGCTCTTGAAAGCACAATCAATAGGTTAGCTGCTGATCACACTCCAATTCTTGGTGTTGTTGGTGTTGCTGGTACTACTGAAGAGGGTGCCGTTGATGAAATCGACAAGATTGTTGAGCTGCGAAATAAGATGGCAAAACAAGGTATCTACTTCTACATTCATGTTGATGCAGCATATGGTGGATACCTCCGAACAATCTTCTTAGATAAAGATAACAACTTTGTACCTTATGACAAGCTCCCAGAACTCCATAAGAAATATGGTGTATTTACTGAAGAAAAACAATACATCAAACCTGAAGTTTACAAAGCCTACAAAGCATTTGATGAAGTTGAATCAATCACCATTGATCCACATAAGATGGGTTATGTTCCATATGCTGCAGGTGGAATTGTTATTCAAGATGTTCGTATGCGTGATGTCATTTCATATTTCGCCACATATGTATTTGAGAAGGGTGCAGATATTCCAGCATTGCTTGGTGCTTATATTCTTGAAGGATCAAAAGCTGGTGCAACTGCAGCATCAGTATGGGCAGCACATCATGTCTTGCCATTGAATGCTAGTGGATACGGTAAGTTACAAGGTGCATCAGTTGAAGGCTCACATCGTTACTATAATTTCTTGAAGGATCTTAGCTTTAACATTAATGGTAAGACTATTGAAGTTCATCCTTTGATTAACCCTGATTTTAATATGGTTGACTATGTTCTTCAGGAAAAAGGTAACAATAGTTTAGCTGACATCAACAAGTTAAACCACGATTTTTATGAAGAAGCATCATATGTTAAAGGTAGTCTTTACAGCAAGGAATACATTGTGTCACATACCGACTTTGCAATTCCTGACTATGGTGATAGCCCATTGGCATTTGTTAAGAGCCTTGGTGTTAGTGAAGATGATTGGAAGCAAGTTGGAAAAGTTACTGTTATCCGTGCATCTGTTATGACACCATACATGAATAAAGCAGAAAACTTTGACTACTTTGCACCAAAGATCAAGCTTGCAATGAAGCAAGATTTGGAAAATATCTACTCACGTGTTTTGACGAAAGGAACCGCAAAGTAGACCTAAATAAAAACTGATCGATTGAAGGGGTTTCATATGGAAGAATCAAAGAAATTAGGGCTTGGTACATTTATTGGAATGACCATGGCTCTGTGTGCAACAGTTCGTTCCATTCCCTCAGTTGCTGCTACAGGTTGGTCCCAAATTACCTATATGATTTTCGCGGTTGTATTCTTTGCTCTACCAGTCGCATTGATTTCAGGAGAACTTGGAACAATGCTTCAAGCTGAGGGTGGCCCTCAGCTTTGGGTTAAAACTGCTATGGGTGAAAAATGGGGATTTGTAACAGCGTGGCTGCTATGGGTTCAGATGTTTCCAGGAATGGTGATGGTCGCTTCGACCATCGGACCACTCTGGGGTAATACTTTTGGGAACGTTGCATTAGGAAATAACCATTGGTTTATTTTAGCAAATATTTTAGGATTCTACTGGATTATAACTGTGTTGAACTTAAAGTATGATATGGCCAAAGTTGGTGGAAATATCGGTGTTTGGCTTGGAGTTTATATTCCAATTGTAATCATGTTAATTATGGGTATTGCTGCCTTAATCAAAACAGGTATTAATCCCGCAAGTTATCTAGGCACATTCTCATGGGGGAAATTAATTCCAAGTTTCGATAATCTCTCGACTTTGCAGTACTTTGCAGCTATTTCATTTATCTATACTGGTATTGAAATGTCATCAGTATTTATTCCACGTTTGCACAACGCAAAGAAGACCTACACTAGAGGTATCTTTATTGCTCTTGCTGGTCTGGTATTGATGAACATCTTAAACGCGATGTTAGTTGCTAATACTGTTCCTGATGGACAAATTCAGCTTTCCAATATTACACAACCAATTTTACTTTGGTGTCATATTCTTGGTTGGCCTACAATCATTGCAAACATCTTTAGCTTTATGGTTGTTATTGGTGTATTAATCCAGTTATCTGCATGGGTAACTGGCCCATCAAAGACAATGACTCAAGTTGCTCGAAATGGTCAACTGCCTGCAAGTTTTGGTTATCATAAAGTAAATAAATACGGTGTTTCTCGTAACGTTGTCTTAACTCAAAGCATTTGCATTTCACTATTTGCTTTGCTTTATGGGGTCATGAAAAACGTCAACAATGTATTCTTAACCTTAACGAATGCAACCACTGTTATTTACGCATTGGTGTACGTCCTCATTGCTATTGCAATTATTAGACTTCGTCAGAAGCAACCAGATCTGGAACGACCATATCGTTTGGGGAATCACGGTAATGGATTAGCATACTCTATTGCTTACTTACTCATATTCGGTATCATCGTTATTATCGCTGCTACTCTATTGACTACTGATTTGATTCAATCAATCTTTGTTATTGTTATTACCGTCGTGTTGTTTGTTATCCCTCTTTACATCGACAGTCACAAGAACAAAGACTGGATGGTTCAAGTTAAAGCAGATTTGCAATCAACAAATTAAGTTGACTGAGTCGCGCAATCAGAACGGGAACTTATCTGTGGATAAGTTCCCGTTTTATTTAAAGGAGGATTAACTATGAAAAATTCTTCAACAAAAATACGATTTTCGCTGTGGGAGAGTTTAATGGTCATGGTTGTTATGTTCGCAATATTGGGAACTATGATCATAAAGTATCAATTGTCCCCACAAGTGCCTATTTTATTCGTATTTACAATATTATTATTTTATGGAAGAATTAAGAAAATTTCATGGGACGATATTTTTGATGGGGTTTCGGATGGAGTTGCTCCAGGTATCATTCCGATTTTAATATTCTTAATGATTGGAATATTGGTTGCAAGTTGGCTCAAGTCAAGCACAATTGCGACAATGATGTACATTGGGTTCAACTTGTTATCAGCTAAGCTGTTCTTACCCACCGTCTTTATAATTTGTGGTTTAATTGGAATTACCGTCGGGAGTGCTTTCACAACAATTTCTACTATGGGAATTGCATTTATGGGGATAGGGCATGTCCTAGGATTCCCTGCTCCCGTGACAGCCGGTGCAATCATCTCGGGTGCTTTTCTTGGTAACAATATGTCACCATTATCTGATACTTCAAACTTAACGACAGGGATTGCAAAAGTAAATTTGTACACTCACTTAAAAAATATGACATTTACTGTTGTTCCAGCTGCAACACTGTCCCTTATTGCATTTGCAATTATAGGCAATACTAGTAAGACATCAGACTTAAAATCCATTCAAAATATTATGAGTCAATTGTCTGCTAGTTATAATATTTCTTGGGTGTCATTACTGCCGATCGCTATCCTTCTGCTGCTAGCATGGCGTAAGGTACCTGCAATTCCGACGCTTTTACTTGGTGCAATTTCTGCACTTGTCCTTGTATTCTTTGAAGATCGCACATTTACTATTCAGCAAATGGGCAGTCTGTTGATGAACGGAAATAAAGTTAGTGGAGGCAGTACAGTAATTAGCAGATTGATGAGTGGTGGTGGTATTCTTAATATGTTGAGTTCTGTTTCCCTTATCATAATTGCATTAGCCTTGGGAGGCTTGCTAATTAAGTTTGGAGTTGTCAATACACTAATTGCAAGTATGAAAGATTTAATTGGAACACCTGGACGGTTAATTCTTGCAACGTTAATTGGCAGTATTGGGGTTAACTTCTTGGTTGGAGAACAATACCTTTCAATCATCTTACCTGGTGAAACCTTTAAAGACTCCTATGATAGACTAGGCGTTGATCGTAAATATCTGTCACGGACTCTTGCAACAGGTGGTGCAGACGTAAACTCATTGGTTCCTTGGGGCGTTAGTGGGGTTTTCTGCGCGGCAACTCTTGGTGTAAATCCCTTCGAATATGTTGGATATGCATTCTATCCATATCTAAACCCACTGATGACACTGATACTTGGTTTTACATTTGTTACATGGAGGTATAGGAAAGCTTCGCGTCAAAATACTACAAAAACTCTTGAACAGTAATTCTTTTTAAAACGATGTACAATTAACTTGCTCGTGAATCCTATTTGAGTTCAGTCTTATAAGTTGTTTATATTATTGCTAAAGTGAAAGAGTTTTTGTCATGATTCCTTAAGAAAGAGTGAGAAGAATGGACCTAGGAAAAGTTCACAGCGACTTACTACGTGTGTTAAATGATTATTTCGATCAAGTTGATTTTCCCGAAAATGGTATATTTGTTGTTGGATGTAGCACCAGCGAGATTGTTGGAAACTGGATGGGAACAGAATCACGGTTGGATGTTGGAAAATCAGTGTTTAATACCATCTTTTCCTATCTCAAGGGAAAAAATGTTAACATTGCAATCCAAGGTTGTGAACACATTAACCGTGCATTACTTGTTGAAAAACATGTTGCTATGAAAAATAATCTTGATATTGTGTCGGTGGTGCCCGCAATTCACGCTGGAGGTGGAACTCAAGTGGCTGCTTACGAAATGATGGAGCAACCAGTTGAAGTCGAACATATTACAGCATTTGGTGGTATTGACATTGGTGGAACTGAAATTGGAATGCACGTAAAGTTCGTTCAAGTTCCAGTCAGGCTTAAACAAAGTACTGTCGGAAAAGCACATGTGACTGCTTTGAAGTCACGACCAAAATTAATTGGTGGATCTCGGGCACGATATTCGTTTACCAAAGCAAATACAAGAGAGTATAAACTTGTGAAGAAGAATTAATCAAATCCTCGTTATAAAAAAAGGATTGCCTGCTTTTAGGCAATCCTTTTCTGTTGGTTTGGTATAAATATAGCGAGACAGTTAGTTGTATATAACTAGCCTCCCACTTATTATACAACATTTTAAGTAAATTAAGAGTACGCCGCCAACTAATTTTGTTTAGAAACTGAAAACAACATCCAACTAACACCCACACATACTGCTCCTACGTCAAGTTTTAGTACTAAAAAAATTAGCCGTCTATCTGGATTGAAGTCAATATTTGAGACAGGTTTTAAGAGACATTCAGAACCGCGTTTACCTTCCACAGCTCAAATAAATCATTAATCGTGATTAATAACTTATTTGAACCATGGAAAGCATTAAATCAGGCGGCCATTTGGCTCGTAAGTGTTGCGATTTCAACTTGTAAGGGGGTCTGGTAGCCCAGTGAACTATGAATTCTCTTCCTATTGTAGAAAGCATGCACATATTCAAAAAGGACAGCAGCGGCAGTTTCATAATTCTCAAAGACCGGCACTGGATAAACACATTCCTTTTTGAGGGAAGCATGAAAAGATTCCATTGGTGCATTATCGTATGGACACCCCTTACGGCTGTAAGAGTGGCGGATATGTAGTTCTGTTAACCGTTGGTTGTAATCATCGCTGGTGTACTGTGATCCTAAGTCTGTGTGGATAATCAGGTCCCCAGTAATGGTTCGATTTTTAACCGCGCTTTCCAGGGTCTTTAAGACTAAATCAGTAGCCATCTTTTTTGAGAATGAATAGCCGATAATTCGTCTTGAGTGCAGATCCATGATGGTTGATAAGTAACACCAGCCATTACGCTTCGTTTGAATATACCCTAGTGGCTATTTTCGGTTTAGTACTATTAATTCAGCTTTTCTATATTCAATGACCTTAGGTCCTCTTTTTTGAAGTATTGTGTCGCAAAGCAAAAAGAAGGTTGTATGCCTAAGTTTGTACCAGCTTCATTACCATAATTTGATTTTTTGTATGGAAACACAATGCCCAATCTGAATTCGTTTTGTATTGAGTACTTCATTGACTTCGTTCCTAGCATGCCTCGGCCAACTTGCTCCACAGACTTTTTACCTTCAAAATAGTCTTTTTCAAGTTTGTCCATTCTATTTACGTAATCCGTGATATACCAAACTTTTCGAGCAAATATTGTTGTTTCTTTTAGGATACCTTCTCGCTTACCTGCTTGGCACTCCTTAATTACACTCAATAAGTGAATCATATTTTGATAAGGAATAAAAATAAAGTCACGATTCTTGTCTAATTTTTCTTCGCATTTTATTAATGAGCATGATATTTCTTCCTTTACAAAACCGTTTTTGTCAAAGGAGTTTATATCTAGTTCTGTAAAACTAGTTATAAAAGCTGGCATGTCTAACGCTAGCTTTTCAAGTTTTCCCTCAAATTTATCATCAATTAAGTTATCAGCAGCTTCTTCACTATTTTTTGTAAAAGTATCAATATTTGATAACCATATAGATTTGAGATTAAAAAAGTTTTTCATATACTTTCTGTCTACAAATTTGATATAACCAACAGTGTTTTTAAATCTCAGCAATGCAATTTGAACATTTATTTTGTAGCTGTTTATAGTTTCCGATTTTAAATATAGGTTTAATGAATTTTCTAATTCTTTGATTCTTAAATATTGGCTTAATACATCTTTTGATTCTTTGTTACCATTACATATCTTTTTAACTTTAATACTCTTTGACATCTTAGCTTCTTCTTTCTTATTTGTTTTCAGTTGCATTATTATTTTTAAAATTATCAAGAATCTTACTGTTTTACGTCACCAACTCTTTAAACCTTCTTCCTAATTTTATCGTGTTCTACTAGTAATATAAGGATTAAACTTAAAATTAATCTTTCTAAATTGGTTCTCAATAGTAATATAGCGATCCAACGAATTTGTTCTAAAGCTTGGATAGTAATACAGATTCCCTGTATAATAAATCAAGTAGAGAAGTTAAGGCGGTGGCTATTTCCAATCGGAGGTGGTGCTTATGGTGTTAAACCTTTAAAGCCCATAAATCCTAACGAAAGGAGTAGCCTAAGAAGCTGTTTAGTATCTTTGATTTTGACCCAATAATTTGATAAACTACTGTCAAAAAAGTTGGTGATCATATGCAACATTTTAGTCATCATTACCAAAGCGATATTTCTCGGCAACAATTCGATTTGATCCGCCAGGATCTGGAAGCTTCAAGAAAACGAACTCATCCAAAACACATTGATCCTTATGATATCTTCTGTGCCATGCTCTATGTCCTTAAAAATGGTTGTACTTGGCGTGATTTGCCGGCTGATTTTCCAAAGTGGTCCACTGTTTACTACTATTGGATGAATTGGTCGAAAGCCCCCACCCCTGATAAACCAGCTTTATTAACTCAGGTTTTAAAAAAATTGTCGCTGATCGACGATTAAGGCAAGGGCGATCAGCCCGAACTTCGTTCGTCATTTTAGATGCCCAAAGTATCAAGAACACCGCTACCGCTGAAAATAAGGGTTACGATGGTGGTAAGAAGATCTCGGGAATTAAACGGCATTTAGCCGTCGACATCAATGGATTCCCGCAAGCGATCCATATTACCCGGGCTAACATCACTGATCGTGACGGGGCGATTGCACTCGTTACCCTTAATTTAGAGCAGTTTAAATTGGTTCGAACCATGATGGTTGATAGTGGTTATACCGGCCAAAATTTTGCTAATGAGATTAGCAGTTTAACGTCAGCCAAGGTAATCGTCGTTAAAAGAAATGAGTTACACCAATTTTCGGTTATCCCCCAACGGTGGCTCATTGAACGTTCATTTAGTTGGTTGGGAAATTATCACCGTTTATGGCGTAACTGTGAGCGTAAGCTCAACACTAGTCTCATGATGGTTTCGTTAGCTTTTATCAGGCTACTTCTTAAAAGATACTAAACAGCTTCTAAGTGTCCGTGTCGGACGCTTTACAATTAATGCTGACTTTCGGTACCTTTACCGTGGCCTTAATTGCCTAGATTATCTACCACAATAACGTCACGATGGTAGGCTTATTTGTTATGCCTTCAAGTACGATATTCAGACAACACACCAGATTAAACGCCGCAACTAATAAAACAACAAAAAAGATCTCCCACACGAGGAGATCTCCAAAGGATAGAAACTATCCTTCAACACCATTTGACAAACTTCCAGAAAAACAAGAACATGGAGCTATTTGGAGATGGCTTCACGGAAAGGATTGATTAAATGGCACGAGTTGAAGGGTCTACGGATTTATGGGTGGATCACCTGTTAAATGATTCTAAGATTGATTTGGACTATCAAAGCTCTCACATAAAAAGTATTGATGATGCACTTCATACTGCTAGCAAAAAATTAAATGGGAAGTCTGGTTATCCCGAGTATGTTGGGGTCGTAAAGGACTATTTGCTGGTGATTGAAGATAAGGCTGATATTTCCAATCATGTTTATACTGATCACGATGTTATCACGACTGATGATCCGATGGTCGTTTCTAAATATGCGTTGAATGGGGCATTACATTATGCTCGGCATATTCTGGAACGGACTTCGTATAAGAAGTGTTTTGCCTTTGGGGTTTCAGGTAATGAGAAGTTGCATAAAATCACGCCAATGTTCATTGACGAGCGTGGTGACTATGATGTACTGCCAGATGTTGAGTCTTTTATTAGTTTTAACGAGAAAAACATTGAGGAATATTATCTAAAAGAAGTGCTTCATGAGGACACTAACGAGGAAAAGACTACTGCTGATATTCTTAAAGATGCTGCTCAGCTCCACGAAGATTTACGGACATATGGTCAGTTAAAAGATGTTGATAAACCGTTGGTCGTATCTGGTATTCTTTTAGCTTTGCGTGAGGGAGAAGCTCGCAACTTTAGTATTGATTCATTAACCGGTGATACGGTTAACACTGATGGTGATAAGTTAATGGACGCCATTAAATCTAATTTACGGCGTTCTAATGTCCAACCACAGACCAAGTTAGATAAGTTATTGAGTCAGTTCAGTATCATCAAAGACTCAGCTAAGTTGAATACTAAAGATGCTCGACTTGGTATGACACCATTACGTTATTACACCGAGTTTATCAATCGTACTATTTATCAAGACATTCGTTATACAAACTCTGCAGAGGACTATCTGGGCCGATTCTATGGTGAATTTATGAGTTATTCAGGTGGTGACGGTCAAAGTTTAGGTATTATTTTGACGCCTAAGCATATCACAGAGCTGTTTTGTGACCTCGTAGACCTAAAGCCTACCGACCATGTATTTGACCCTACTTGTGGGACTGCTGGCTTTCTGATCGCTGCAATGCACAATATGCTTAAACAGGCCTCTGGTGACCAGCAGCGACGTGATATTCGTCGTAATCAGCTATATGGAATTGAACTACAAGACTATATGTTCACCATTGCAACGACAAACATGATTTTACGTGGAGATGGAAAATCAAATCTAAAAAATGAGGATTTTCTGCAACAACCAGCAACAAAACTCCAAACCGAAACAATGGCCAATGTTGGTATGATGAACCCACCATACAGTCAGGGTTCAAAAAAAGATCCTGATCAATATGAAATTAGCTTCATTAAGCATTTGTTGGATAGTGTCCTTCCTGATGGTCGTGTAGCTGTGATTATTCCACAATCTACAATGGTTGGTAAATCCAAAGCCGAAAAGCAGTATAAAGAGGCTATCCTGAAAGAACATACTCTTGAAGGGGTCATAACGTGCAATCCTAACACTTTCTATGGTGTTGGTACTAACCCCGTAATTGCTGTATTTACTGCTCACGAGCCTCACCCTGCGGATAAACAGGTTAAGAAGCTGTTTGAGGTCTCTATTGACGAGCAAGCAGGATCCCTATAAAGGCTATAGCAACCATGACTTTACTGGTATTTAACTTGCGTTCGCAATTGAACCAAAGCCGTCGCCAGTTGGTTAACCAACTGAAACTACGTTCCACGACCCAGCGCTGTGGCGTTACTTGACCGTTCTTCAGATCACTTTGTTTGGCGATAATGACATCTGCACCAATGATTGCATGGACCGACTGGGCGAAGTTGTCGCCTGTATAGCCACCATCGGCCATCACTCGCTGAACAAGATCAAACTGCTCTTCATTTAACGCGAGTAAAGCGATCGCACCGTCCCGTTCGGAGACATTAGCTGTGGTAATGTGGATCGCGAATGGGAGACCATTAATATCAACGGCAAGGTGGCGTTTAATCCCACTGATTTTCTTGCCGCCATCATACCCTTTATTTTGGGGTGTTGCCGTATTTTTGACGCTTTGCGCATCAAGAATTACGAACGACGTTCGTACCGATCGTCCCATTCGTAATCGCTCTCGAGCGACAATTTTTTTAAAAGCAGGTCAATCAGGGAATATTCCGAATTAGCTAATGGTTTTGACCACATGGCAAAGTAAGTGTAAACGGTTTGCCATTTCGGAAAATCATGCGGCAACTGACGCCATTGAGCGCCCGTACGAAGCTCGTAAAGCACTGCATTGAAGACATCAAATAGGTCCACCCTTCGAGGACATGTACGCTTGCGAAACGTCTCAAGGTCAACGCGAATCAATTCAAATTGGTCACGAGTGATATTGCTTGGATAATCAGTCATAATGAAGTCCTTTTTTTTTACATATTTTACCGGAAATTCAAGCGTCTTTCAAAGACCTCAAACAGTTTCTAAGTTTATTGATTTTCGTGATGATGGATATGAGGTTAGTCCTCATATTGGATTAGTCACAACCTCGCGGGTTAAGGACCGTAAACAATATTTGTTAGATGTTTGGCATGATAATGTTGAAGCACCCACAAAGTTCTGCGTTAAGTCAACGGTTAAACCAACGGACGAATGGTTGCACAGTTTCTATTACTTTAATGATGAAGTGCCGACCGATGCGGAATTTGACAAATCAATTAGTGATTATTTAGATTTTGAGTTTTCAATGGTCATGGATGGTCGTGAGTACTTGTTCCGGGATAAAAAGGCTGGTGGTCACAATGAAGCTAACTGATCGCAAATGGAAATCTTTTGATGCTTTTGGTGAAAATGGTTTATTTGATATTCATACAACATCTAGTGGCATTGATAAGAATAAATTAGTTTCTGATAACAATGATAATAATACAGCTCCTTACGTTACTCGTTCGGGTGGTGCAAATGGAGTTGCTGGTTTTGTTGATCCTAAAAACTATAAATATGGTTTTGATCCAGCTAATGTGATCACAATAGGTTTAGACACACAGACAGCGTTCTATCAGCCTCATAAGTTCATTACGGGACAAAATATTCATGTGATTACGGGTGAAAAGTTAACACCTTTAGTGATTCAATTTTTATTGCCTCTATTTAGGACTCAGATGGTTGCTAAATTTAATTGGGGCGGCAATGGAGCGACTTTATCACGTATGAAAAGGCTTCGTTTAATGCTGCCAATTGATGATAATGGTCAGCCTGATTATGATTTTATGTCTGATTATGAGCAAGAATTACTTGAGAAAAAGAAAAATTATTATTTGAAGTATGTTCACTCAGTTTTGGCAAAGTTGGAATATGTTAAAATCCAGCCATTATCTAATCTTCAATGGAGAACTTTTAGAATTGACGACCTGTTTGAGAGTGTTACACGACCGCCTGCTCGTTCTAAAAACAAGTATGATGAGGGTGATATACCATTCATAGCGTCGGGGGCGAGTCTTAACGGTTCTGTAAAGTTTTGTCGGCCTCATGAGAATGAAGTACCAGATGCTAGTAACTGTATAACTGTCAGTCCGGTAGATGGAAGTTCTTTTTATCAATCAACGGAATTTTTAGGCCGTGGTGGTGGTGGTTCTTCGATTATTATGTTGAGATCACAACGTTTGAATAAATATAATGGAATTTTCATGGCTAGAGCTATCAACAATACTACGTCGAAATATCAATATGGACATATGGCTACTAGTGATGGCATTAAACGTGATCGAGTTCTATTACCTATTGATGCTCAAGGCCAACCAGATTATGACTATATGGAACAATACGTTAAAAACAAGATGATCCAGAAATATAATCATTACTTGAAGTATCTCAATGAGTCTGTGATAGGCAGCAATAAGTTGTAAGACTTACAATAGGCACGCTCTAATAATCATAGAAGAAAAGAAGTCATGTCTTAATAATTATGGCGAATATAAAAACCAGCTACCGTTTTAAACTTTGATCAAGTTCGGATTCGGGTTGTTTGATTCCTGGATTCTGTTCAGAAAATGTTGTGAGTTGTTTTTGCGTTCGATTACTGATTTCATGGTGTACATCATTTAATTTATTTTGTAGTTTTGATTTTTTATGGGGATTAGTTGCCTGTTGAATTTGTTGTTGCAAGCCTTGATAGGACTTATTAAGATCATGGGCTGATAGTTTTTTTAGATCATGCTCAGGCTCTTTTGGGGCTTCTTGTAAGCCTAATTGTTTGGTTAAGCCATCGCTAAGCTCAATCACTTTGTTGCTCACTTGCTGGATCTCACTTAAAGCACTATGGATCACGGCTTTATCTTTAGCCCAGGTGGCCACGTAACCGAGTGAGTAGTTGCTGGTATCAACGCCAATATTTTGCATGGCAACATACGCAACCGCTTCGGCTTGGGTTTCCTGATAGGCTCGTGGCCGATCTTTAAAGGCTGATTTTAAGCCGTGTAGCTGGCTATGCGCATATTCGTGGTATAACGTCTTTAGTTTCAAAGCATTGTCGGGCTCATCGCCACCAATGACGATTTCATTAGTGCTGGGTTGAAAATACCCCTTAGCCCCATTTAGCGTCGCTAAAGGCACTTCACTGACTTTAAGGTCGGTTTGCTGGTTTAGATAGTCCTTGAATGCGTTATACAAGCTTGTCACATTCTGATGATCCGCTAAATTTTCTTTGACAAAATCTTTAGCACTTAGGACTGGTTCACCGCTAGTTTGTGACACATCAAAGACTGGTAGATAGCGATAACCAACTATGGCTTTTTCTTCGGTCGTATCAAGCCTTTTCTGATCCTCTGGAGTTAGTTTTTTAATAATAGGGGCCGCAATCCTGACCCCTTTTTCTCCTTTATTTACTGATCGTTTAAAATCATTTTGCCATTTTTTAAAGCCTGCAACTTGGCTGGCACTTGGATTTTGAGAATAGATAAGGTCAATATTACGTTGGCTATACCGGTGAAACTTTGCTACGGTATCAAGATAACTTTTAAACTTTTCACTATCAGTTAGTTTTAAAATTTCTTTTTCGGCATTTTCGACAAGCTGCCTTTTCCATTTTTCAGTTTCAACTTTACTTGGCATGATTAACCCTCCTCGGCGTCTACAAACTCTACAGAATTATCCATTTGGGGTAACTTGATAGATTGTGTGCCGTAAAGTGCTAAATATTCGGCATTCTTTTTTTGCCACGCAACTTGAATATATTTGCCATTACCCGCAACTTCTGATAGGTACTTATAACTGCTTTTATCCGTCAAAATAGGTAATTCGCTTGCTAATGCTTCCAGTTCATTTTTCATGATATATCCTCCTCCTTTTACAATTACACTCGTTGGTTAGGTTCACTTTTTGGTTTTTGAAAAGTAAACCTAAATGACGGGTTCACCAACCGGAACAACGTGAAGGGCGGTAGGCAGGTTCTAATCAAAATCAAAACTTAATTTATGGCCGTCAAGCTTTAACTTGGCGTCAAACGACTTGCCTTTCTTGCTTTTGAACCCTTTTAGTTTGCTGGATTCACCCTTTGTAATTAATGCTTTAATGACCGTTTTGCCAAGGGTTTTGCCGCTCCATTTTTTAGGCAATGTAAATTTGCATGGCGGGTCTGCACTGTAATTCGTACAGCCGTAGAACTTGCCTTTATCAACAACTTTGCCGGTGTGACATAGCGGACAAGTCCCCAATTCAGCTTGCGCTTGTGCCTCGGCTTGAGCGGTTTGCTGTTGCTGTACTTGTTGTTGAACTTCGCCACTGTTCTGTAGCTGACTGGGCACGTCTGTTACCAGCTTCTCAATAAACTTTTTGATCTGCGCTAGAAAATTATCCTGGGTCCTTTCTTTAGCGCTGATTTGTTGTAAGGCTCTTTCCCACTTCGCGGTCATTTTGGGGCTAGTGAGTAACGGCTCTAATTCAACGGCCTTGCAAAGGGTCGTGCCTTGCGGCGTGACATGTAGTTGGTTCTTTTTGGTCTCGAGATAGTCTCGTTTCTTCAACACTTCTAAAATATTCGCCCGTGTGGCTTCGGTACCAATGCCTTCCACGTCTTTCAAAATCTCTGCTTCTTCTTCGTCCAGCGTTTTGCCGGCGGTTTTCATGGCCGTAACTAACGTGCCTTCCGTAAACGGTTTCGGTGGTGTCGTTTCCTTTTGAGGGGCTGAAACGTCTGCTGTGACCGCTTGGCCTTGGGTGACGGCTGGCAAGGTCACTGGGGCCTCTTTAGTCGCCGTCTCATCAGCCAGCAAGGCTTTCCACCCGGACTTTAGGGGAACGTTTCCAGTGGCCTTGAAATCCGCTTGTGATACCTGCGTCATGATGGTCGTCTGCTCGTATTCATACGGCGCCGCGAACATCGCTAGGGTGGTTCGCAACACAAGGTCGTAGACCTGCTGCTGTAATCGTGGTAGCTTCGTCAACTGTTCCTTAGTGGGGACGGTCTTCGTTGGGATAATAGCGTGGTGTTCCTGCACCTTTTTGCCATTGACGTACCTACTTTGAGGTTCCGTTTGGGGCAAAGACACTTCTTGAGAGACCAAAGACAGATACCGCGCCAAGTTCTGGCGCAGATAGGAAAACTCTTGATCGGTGATATATTGACTGTCCGTACGCGGGTATGAGAGTAGTTTTGCTTCGTACAAGTCTTGTACGGCCTTCAAAACATCAGCGGCGCTGGCATGGTAGCGTTGATTAATTTTGGTTTGCAACGCAGATAGCGAGAAAAGGCGCGGGCTGGCGCTCTTTTTGGCGGTCTTTTGGACGTCTTTAATGATCCCGTCTTGGGCCCCGTTTTTAAGGCCGTTTCCGGCCATAAAAACTTGTAAGCTTACTTTATCTGGAAACTTTTGCGTGGGGTCTAATTTAGCGACAAATTTTTGCTGTTCAGCGGCAATTTCCGCTTGAAGCTCGAAATAAGGTTCTGGTTTGAAGTTTTGAATGGCTTGATCGCGTTGATAAACCATATACAAAGTCGGTGTTTGTACCCGACCAATGGAGTACACGCCGTTCACACCAGCTTGTCGCAACAAAAGCGTGTACAACGGACTGCCGTTCATACCAACTAACCAGTCGCTGATCTGGCGCGTTTGAGCTTCCTTAAACGCTGGATAGTACGTCCAACCATCTTTGAGCGCCTTAAAACCCGTCCTGATGGCGTCACTTTCTAGTGAATTGATCCATAGGCGCTTAATGGTTTTGCTTTTGAGATTAATCTTGGCTTGGTTCATGATTGACCACGCAATATTTTCACCTTCACGGTCACTGTCCGTGGCAACAATAATTGTGTCGGCTTTCACCAACCAATCTTTAACGATTTTAAACTGGGTCTTTTTGTCAGTTGGGACGACGAACTGGTAGTGATCTGGGAAAATCGGAAGATTTGCTAACGACCAGTGTTTGTATTTTTCATCGTACTTTTCCGGCGCGGCTAACTCGACCAAATGCCCGAACCCAAAGGTGACAATCGTGTCCGGCGACAAAATGGGGTCACTCACTTCATAGTAGCCGGTCTTCTTAGTGCTATGGTCAAACGCGTCAACATAAGCGCGTGCTTGACTTGGCTTTTCAGCTAAAACAACCGTTGTCATGAGCGTTCACTCCTTATGATTCAATTTTTGTTCTAATTCTTCTTTGCCTTGGTTCGCACTATCCAACCAGGCTTGTTTTCTAAGTGCTTGCATGTCTTCTTGTTTGACCTGCTCATAAGCCTGTTGACGTTCCTTTAAGCAATCTTTGTAAGCTTTATGTTCACTTTTAGCTCCGCTTCTTAGAATCATGACTAGGCCACTGCCACCCACTAGCAAAACGATTACTTCAAGCCACAGGTAAGCTAAAACTTCATATAGAACTAGCAAACCTCCCATAACGATGACGAACCATTCTAGTGATCGATACAGATAGTAGAAGATCAAGTGGTCAAGTGGATTTCCTTTAAAAACATTGACATGCGAATCAACTCGCCACTTCGTTTTTATTTTTTCTCGCCACTTCATTTAAGTAACCCCCCTTGGCTTAATGCTTCATTCTATTTTTAAGCATTCTCATGGCACCGGTTAGCCCACCTTTGGTAGCGCCAGTCGAACTCCAAAAGTCCTCGACAGCTTTCGGTGTATGCAATACTAGCCAACCCATACCAATCGATAAAGCAAAAGCTCCAATTCCGTTGCTAACCCAATGGGTAACTCCCCAAACACATAGGGTCATTGAAAGAACTTGTGAGAGCATAGAAGCGTTTAGATAAATTAGCTTTTTCCACCAAGTGCTACTATAATCCCAAGTCTCGGTTGCGATACTGATGGCTGCAAACGGAATGGTTAAATAAAACCAGGCCATATCCGCCATAAAAATACACATTTTGAAAAAGAAGAATACAGTCACGATCGCAAAGAATCCTAATAGGATTAGTGACATAACTGAACCAATAGCCAATGTACCAGCTATATTTTTTGAACCGGTAATCATTGAAGCCGTATATTTACTATTCATTGAAAACATAAATTTACCGAGCGGAAACACGATTGCTTTCAGTAAAAATCCTTGTAAAAAGACCATGACCGGAATTGCGGCGGCTGATTTAAGACTGTCCATCACAATATTGGCCCAAGTAACATCGGTACTTTCATCGGCCTCTTTTAGCAAAGTCCCAATGATTCTTCCTAGGACAACTACGACTACTAAGGACGTCGCAAAAGTAAGAAAGATTGCATACCATTGGTCTAGGACGGATTCGTGTTGATCAATTTGATCAAAGATCGCGCGACAGCCAGAAGTCATAAAATTCATAATGGCTGTAAAAACGCCCTTAACCCAGTCATTAATTGCTTCTGAAATTTTATCGCCTAAGAAACTTGCTAAAACTGGGTGAAAGTAAAGACTTTTCATATTTTAGCCTCCTTTTTAATCATTAACCCAACATCTTTTTGTGCCTTACTTTTAAGTCTTGATCCATGCTATCCTGTAGATTTTCTTCTTCATCATCGGTTGTTTGATCGTCTTTTTTGGCGTGGTGCTGTGCTTTAACTGTCTGATTCCACTTATCTACCTTATTCTTAAAGTTGGTTTCCTGGCTGGCTTCTGGTTGGCCTTGATAATCGTTCTGTGACAAGTTAACCAAATGATCGGCTCCTGGAAATAGTTTAAATTGGAACGCTTTTGTCGCTTTGACTGGTCGCGCATTACTAAAGATTAATAAGCTCTGTTCTTCGGGCATACGCATAATTTCATCAGGTGTCATGAGCGAACGGCTCGTATAGCTGTAACTATCGCTCTTGCTGTGGCTTTCTTCCTTGCTGTGACTGGTACTCTCACTACCGGTTTCAACTTTTACGGTCGATTTACCTAACAGATCACTAAAGTATTTAGCGGTCACATCATTAGCGGCATTTAAGCAAATTTTAACCGCGTGATTACCTAAGATACTTTCGGCCTTATCCTTGCCATACAAGGCTTGTAGCTGGGTTAAGGTCTGACAAATGGTCGTCACGCCAATACCGTACCCCCGGCACGTCGCTAGAAATTCTTCGTACTTAGGAAACTTCCCTAAATTGACAAATTCATCAAGGATAAAGTCAACTTGGTGGGGCAATTTAGCGTGATGATCGGCGGCTAATTTGTATAATTCATCAAACAATTGTGAGAAAAACAGATTGATGAAGCTTTCATAAGTGTTATCCATGACGGGGATAATCACGTATAGCACCACTTTGTCATTGCCAATCTCTTTTAAATCAAAATCCGAAAAGCTGGTAAAGTCGGCCACTTCTTGATCGACGAACTTCGAAATGGTCGCCAACAGGCTTTCAATAATGCTGGCTTTCATTTCCCCCTTGGCCTTTTTGAACCCTAACTCATAAGCGCGTCTTGCTGGATCAGTCATGGTTAAATCAAGAAACAAGGTGTCTAACGGACTATCTGCGCCCTTTTCCTCGGCCTCCACATCGTTTTCTTGTAAGACTTGCGTTACACCGGCCAAATTCCTTTGGTCGGGCGCACGGTGGTTCATCACAAACAGGATCAACGCTTTTAAAAGTTGTCGTTGGGTACTGAACCACACGTCTTTCTTACCTTCGGCATTTTCGCTTTGCACGATCTTGGTCGCAACGGTTTCGGCTTGAATATCGCGCTGAATATAATCAAAGGGGTTGTAGCGATCACTGTGCGCCATGTTCGCGAAGTTGACGACATGCACTTGATAACCCTGGGCTAGTTTGATACCGGCTGTCTTTTCGTATAATTCCCCTTTCGGGTCAGTTACCACAATGCTGTTCTCCGTTTCATTAAACAGGTTGGTAATGACGACTGACTGGGTCTTATACGACCCCGGGCCCCCAACCACGAAGATATTTCGATTTGGCTTGGTACTGTTATTCTGGTAAACAATCCGTTTATCCACGATCCCTAAAATTGTCCCGTTCATTGTATAACCCCCTAGCTACGCCTTATCAGCTAACTGGTAATCTTCATCAAGTTTGACTTTAAGCGCGTTTGCTAATTCAACCTGTACATACTTGGTCTCTACGTTATTTAGGTCATTATTAATCGCGTGGGCTGGTGGTAAGTGTTTGCTCAAATCAAGGTAAACATCTACCAAATATATCAATCCAGACAAGTACCTGGACTGCGTGTGAGTGGGGAAAGACAACTGACCAGGTAATGGCTGTTGAAGCACCTGTTTAGCCTGAATCGCGGCTAAGTCATCTAATGCGAGTGCTTTTGATTCAGGAAGTTGCCCAATCGCTGACACCCATTCTGATATTGCAATTAGTAGATCGGCTTCTGCACGAGTATAAGAATTTTTAGTTACGTAGTTTTCTTGTGTCATTTTAAATTCTCCTTTTCCGGTTTCGTTTCGGATTGACTTTTATCGATGAGCATTTTGACGGCCTCTAGGTCAGTCATCGTATTGAAGGAAGTAGTTAAGTCCTTAGGACTGATACTAAAATAATGGTCACTCAATTCTTTTAGATTACCCCAAGTCGCGCTCCCGTGGGTTTCAGTGTCTGCGGTTTCCCAAGCTTTATGCTTGCTGTTCCGTTTCAAGGCAAAATAGACGGTGTATAGTACCACAGCGATACTGACGATAATTAATACCGGGTTCTTTTGCCCCAAATACAAACTGTAATAGTGCCAGGGGTGTAAGACTAACTGTTTTAACACCGTTGGCATATGATCCGCAAATGCCAACTTATAGCGGGACAAGGCCATGACAGAGCCAGCTAAAATCTCTGCTAAATACAAGCCAATAATTAGCGTTAGTAGGTACGGCCAACTGGCTTTAACGCTGTTTAATAATTTGTCTTTCATCTAATCACCTACTATCTGTTTAATTCTTTGTTGGTTGGTACCGGTGTACCGTTGCTTACCATAGATCAAGGTTGGGACTGACGTTAATTGATATTGCTGAATGTAGTGCCGATTCTGCGATTGATTCATGTTAATCAAGACGATGTTGTGACTGATTGCGTTGTGCCAATAAATTTGATGGAAAATAGACTGACAATCCGGGCAATCATCGCGATAGAAGAACAACACTTTTTCAGGGTGCTTGTGCTTAGCCAGCGTCACAACTGGCCGCTGTTTTTCCACGTGATTGACGTATTGATGACCAGCAAACCCGCTAACGGCTAAAACCACCACGATTACCGCTAGGGCCTTACCAACCCGCTTAATTAAGGTCACTGGCTTTAAAGCTACTACCTAAATTTTGGACTGCGGTGATTCGATCCGTGGTGGTATCGAAAGTCACTTGATAAAGTACCGTCGCCTTTTGCCAGTCGTTGTCGCCACTCTTACTTTCATAACTAACGACGGCCAAGCCTTTCATATCTTGGCCCTGCTTACTTTGTGTATACAGGTTCAGCTGATCTAATTTGGCTGAAACACTATTGCTATCACCATACGTGCCTTTGTTTGAAAAGTATTGCTGATATAGCTTGTCGGAAATCAAGTCTTTCACGCCATTTTTACGCTGACCGTAGGTCTTAGGCTTAAAGTTATTCATGACCTTAAAGAACTTGGTGACTACCGTATTAAAACTCAGTTCAGCCTGACTTTTGTCTTTATTATTTTGGTAGGTCTTATAACTGTCAATTTGGGTGCTCAATAACTGCTTTTGTTGGTTGGCTTTAGTCAATTGCTGACTAACTTGTCGCTTTTGCTGTTGTAAGCGACTGATCTGTTGTTGCGCCTGCTTAACTTGGCTATGTTGATAGGCATTTGCCCCTAATGACATCACTAAGATCAAGCTGCCAATCACCACACTTAAAACCGTGCTCCGCTTCATTTGTTGGTCCCTCCTTACTTCTTGATCGGCCGGGCTAACGTTACATCACCACCATTTAGTAAGCTATAAAAGGCGGTGCCAAAGGTGCTTTCGTTAACTTTGTCACCCGTACCACCTTGCTCAATGATCTTAGTGGCTTTGCCTTGCCATTTGCCTAGTAGAATGGCAGTATGGCCGTCATTTCCAGCTCCCACGCCTTGATTAACGATCACAATATCACCGGCTTTCGCGTCATTTTCACTGATCTGTTTCAAGTATTGGTGGCTGCCTTTGGCGTCACTGGCCATCGTGCCGGTAAACCAGCCCATATTTGCGGGTACCTTGTAACCAGCCTTATTCAGGGCTAACCAGACAAAACCGGAACAATCGGTTCCGCCGGTTTTGCTAGGATTCTTTAAATCACTGCCTAAATCGGGGCTAGGGTGGGTTTGAACATAATAGAAGTCACCTTTCATACTTTCCGCGTTTTTAACAATGCTGCCACCAGAATAGCTCGGGTCACTATCACAACCTAACTCGGTCAGATCGCCGGAACTCGCGTTGTCTAACGTATTACCGGTCACGGGATCACTCGCCCCGAACACGGAATACCAATGATCGGCATAACCGTATCTTTGGCTTAAATACCATTGTTCCGGGTTCTTACTCATGCCTTCATAATCCATTAACCAGGCTTTGGTCGCTTTATGCACGTCCGTATATTTAAAAATCTGCTTGTTTGACGCATAGTAACTACTGTTCAATTCTTGATCGAGATAATCCAACTGTACCCCGAGATTGGTCGCTGGTTTATTTTCTTTATGGGCTAAGTCCTCCAACTTATCTTTTCGGCCACCTAACCACTGGGCTAAGCCCGTGGCCCCGGAACTGGAATTAACGGACTTGGGATCAAGGCGACTTTCTAGTTGTAAGACCCCCAAGATACCGGCGGCCGCTTGTGGGGTGGCACCATACTTTTGCTTCCAGTGCGCATAAATGTTTTTGGCATTTTCCGTCATGCTCTTACTATCTAATTGTGTTTCTGTAGTGGTTGAGTTATCACAACTGTTTTCTTGCAATTGACCAGTAAGCGCGGCAATTAGCAAGATGATTAGCAGAATGGCACCGCCCACAATATAAGCAATCAACTTCCACTTCTTTTTCTTATATTCGAAAGACAGTACTTGCATTTAATCACCCACTTTGTGCTTGACCTGATCGACTTGTTTTTGCGCTGCTGATTGGTCGCTCTGCGCATTCTTTAGATCAGACTTGGCTGAATCCACCTTCTTGTCTTTGTCCTTATCTTTACTGCCATCAATCTTGTTGGCATCATCTAACTTCTTCTGGGCGTCGCTAACTTCGTTCTTAGCGGCATTGAGGCTTAACAGGGCTTTTAAATACTTAGCCTTAGGACTGTTCACGCCGGCTAACTTGGTTTGGACAGTCTGGGCGTCTTGCGTATCGTTATGGGCTAGAAAAGCTTGCCCCATTCTCAATAAAACATCAGCGTTCGTCGTAAAGGATAATTGGTTATTGAGCGTATTGGTGTCGTAGTTAACGATGGCCTTTTCCAGCGATAGTTGATCTTTTTGCGTGCTTGTCGCCTTAGTTGGTAACTGCCAATTGGCAATCTGTCCGCTATCTTTGTTGGCATAAGCCGCATTGACAACCTTGTTCAACTCACTTGGATCAACCTTTAAAGCTTGCTGGTACTGACCATGCTTTAAAAAGACACTGACTTGCTTAGTTGAAGAGTAGCCGGCCCGTTGCATATCTTTTTGCGCTTCCGACCACTTCCGATCATTTAAAGCAGTTTGAATTTGGCCGCTATATTTTAATCGCGTGACCTGGGCTTGGTTCTGGTTAGCTAAGCTTTGATACTTTCTTTCGTCACTTTTATGGACTAAGCCGACGGCCAAAACGGCCACAATCGCCACTCCGGCCACGCTCAACCATAAACGTTGTTTGGTTTTCTGCTGGGCCGTTTCAACTTCCTGCCATTCGTGATAACTCACAAAGTCCTCAATGCCGTTAACCACTTCCGTTAACTCATTTAACGACGTAGCTTTAGCTACTTGTTGTAAATAGTCATCAGGGTGTTTAGCTAGGGCTTCTTTAGGATTGCTTAGTAGCCGTTCATAGGGCGTCCCCGTCAAGCAAAATAGAATCAGCGCTTTGTATTTGGCTAAATTGCTATGTTTGTCATCATAAGGCATGAGTTCATTGGCGCGATAGGCGTACCAAACATGTTGCATGGGGTAATACCACAGGTTAGCTGGGTTCAACGCAACGTGATACTGGCTATCGTTAACCACCTTTTGCGCCATGATTTCCTTGGCAATCGCTGAACGGATTGCTTTATTTTCATGTGGCAAGTCCTTTAATGATCTGACCTTATCCGGCAAGGTATAAGTTAAAACAACCTTCTGGTCTTGCTCAACTACGTTGACTAACTGCAAGAACTTGGAATCAGCTTGCTTTAATTCGTTTAGCTCACTCAACTGGTCGTATCGAAACTGATTGTGATTGAGTTCGAGAATTAACTGGTTTCCCTGTCGCTTGAAGGTGCCAACCTCGATATTCAATAACTGGTTTGGTTTACTCATTTAAAGTCCCTCCTTCCTCTTCGGTGGTAGTTAAAGCGTCAATCTCACTAGGTGTTAAGACCACGCGCTTTTGATAGTCCGGTTGCCCGGCTGTCTCACGGTTGTATTTTTCTTGGTAAGCTTCTGGGTCAATTAGCCGTAGTTCTTCTTCGGTCAATTCGACGCGCATAAAGGCACGCTGGCTACCATAGATCATCAGAGCTTCACCTTGTCGTCTGCGTTCTAGTAACTTCTTTTCTTTATCCGAGAACGTCATACGCAATTTGGTAATCACATCATCAACGCCTTTACCGTCAAGACCAAAGAACACTTTGGTGTAGGAGTTACCAATAATTGCTTCCCCAATATTTTGCCCTGTATCAGTTGTTCCCTCAATCACATCTTGGATTTGCTGCGTTCCGGCAATCGCCCCGGCATTGTATTTTCTAAACCGTTTGTAGGCTTGATGGAAAAAGGTGGCAGCCGCTTTGTGTAAGGTTAAAAAGTGAAATTCATCAACAAACAATTTCTTGCGGCTATGCCGATCTTTGGTGATTTCGTCCCACAAATACTGGAAGGTATTCAGATAAGCCGCTGATTGGACTTCCTGTTCACTTTGTAGGGGTTTTAGATCAAAAGAAATGATCTTCCCCTTTAGGTTGACGTTGGTGTGCCCGTCAAATAGGCTGTTAGACCCATGGGTATAGCTGCCTAAGATGTAGTAGAAGTCTTTAACCCGATTAAATTTGTCGGCGTCCTTATCAGCCAGTTTTTCCAACTCGTCATAAACATTGGATAAGGTCGGCCACTGATCGTCTTTAATCTCTTTTAAGCGGCTATACTTCAAAACGCCACTGTTGACGTAGGCTTGTTTAACGACATCATCAAGGATTGCCAGCTCAACTTGGGTAATCCCGGTTTTAAGGACTTCAAAGAATCCCTTTAATCGCTGGATTTTATCTTTGACTAGTAAATCAAGGTTCGTGACCGCTTCATCGGCGCTTAAGATTTCTTCGGAAAAGATTTGTAGCGGGTTAATTTTGTACTTCGCATTAGAAGTTAAGTGCAAGACTGCCCCACCTAAAGCTTCGACAATTTTGGTATATTCATTTTCTGGATCAATAATGTAGAGCTGATAGTCTTGAATGGCATAGCGTAAAATTTTTTGGATCATATAGGTGGTCTTGCCGACCCCCGAAGTCCCGATAATCACTTGATTTTGGTTAAGCGTCTTATTGCGATCCAGCATATCCACGGCAATTAAACTGTTGGTATCTTTATTAACTCCTTCAATATCGCTTCTCGGCTTTAAGTCCAGAATTTCAGCGTCATCAAAAGGAAACATGCTGCTGGCGACTTCGGTATTACTCTCTTTATAGGTGTAATCCCCCATGAGGTTCTCGTTAATTGGCATGGTTGACCAAAATGCTTGGAAAGTCGCTTTAACGGGCACCAAGGGCTTCATCTGTAGCTTAATCAAGGTGTTCTTGACGTTCTCGGTTAAGTCATCTAGTTCTGCTAAACTGTTGGCCCGTAGATAAATGAGCATATGTTGGTACACAAATGTGGTAGAATTATCAAGGTATTTATCTAGTTGCATGTTGGCTGAATCAATATAATTTTGCAGAATTTTCTTTTTATACGGGTCGAACGTATTCAGCTTCTGCGCTTCTTTATTTTGAATCGTCTTCTTGTAATAGGTAATCATTGAATTGTTACTGGCGCTGTCGATATATTGCACAATATCGATGACGCCTTTTTTTCGCTTCAATTCTGACAACCAGTTGCCATACACCCGCTTGGGATAGTCAGCAATCGCTAACACCCGAATAAAATTCTCACCCGACTGGACGTAGGTGGGATACTGTTCCCAGCTAAACGGAAATAGTGAATGCAAGCTATCGCGATCAATCAGCTTGGTAAAGTCTTCAACCTCCGGTTTGGGCTTACTACCCGTTTGGCCGCTGTCGCCTTGATGTCTTTCTTTTTTAGTTGGCATAAATAAATCAATGACCTTATCACCAAAACTCATCCTGTTTCCCCCTATCCATTAAAATTGATCAAGTTCTTTAAAATCTCTTGGACTTCTTGACTAGTTAAAACTTTGGCCGTCACATCAAAGTCCGTTAACGCATTTTCAATATCCCGTTTAACCTGTTCGATTTTTTCGTCTAAATGAGTGACCGCTAAGTTTAAGCTTTTAG
>NZ_JBTYYZ010000015.1:0-38952 GCF_054881455.1 Companilactobacillus sp. FL22-3
ATTAAGTTTGCCACATCAGGAACATATGTTCCCCTTGACTGACTATAGTTTACCGCACTTCCTAAATTTTGCCAAGATATTTTTGTGAGTTCCCCAACAAACCACCAAACTAACAATACCCTCACACAGCAACAAGCCTATTCTAGATATATACCTATGGCAATTGATAGCAGCACTTTTCACCCCGTTCTTCTTCTCGTCTCCATTCCCCACGGTGGCTCTGAATCACCGCTCACCGCTTGTATCTCAGTTAAAGTACCAACTGTTGGCTCATAAACATTTTTGCTTACAGTTGGCATTAGTGTCGTTAAATACCCTGTCCACGCTTGACTTTGAGCCTGACGGCTCACCATAGCCGACTTAAATAACATGGTCACCGTCGTCAATAAAGTTGGCTGGTTACCACGCTGCACCCGCTTCAATTGCGAAGTTGCTTGTAGTTGCTTCATAACCCGATTCAAACTCGCCGGAGAAATCCCTAATTCAGCTTGAATTTGACGCGTTGACATGGCAACCGAAGCGGCAGAACCACCCATTCGATTAATCAATGCAAGCACATCGTTACGCCATTCGTGGGCATGACTGTATTGTCGTTCGGCACGCGGCTTAGCAAATTTATGCCAGCCAATCCCAGCAACAACTTTACCTGAAAAATTAGGCACCCATTGATCCAATAGTCCTTGAACATAACTCAGTGCTGCCCCCCGATAGTTACCTGAATAGGCGTCTCTCACGCACTGTACAACTTCGCGATCGGCCAACGGATCATGTAGATTTGAATTGAAGACGTCAAGCACGTCTCTCGCACGTTGTTGCGAGATTTTTGACTGATACATCGCTAAAGCTAACGTCAAAACCGTGTTGTGACGGGCTAAACCTTGACCTGATTTGACTGTTGTCACTTTCAATAAGGCTTTAAACCAAGCTTGGTCAACCTGCCGACCTTCATCTGGGGCTAGAGAAATCACCTGTCGTTTATCCGGCTTCGTAACCGGAACTTGGGCAGCATAATATTGTGACCACTTCATCAGAGCGCTCACCTGGACCAACATATGTGCATCAAAAAAGACTAGATTGTCTTGCCGGGGAATTCGAAAAATTCCAAAGTTATTGCAGCCGACATCGACCCCCGCCACTCGTTTTTGAATCCACTGCCGCACAAAACTCGACATTTTTTGGGCTGCTTTTAAGACTGGAAACTGACCGCGTGTTTTCCGCAAAAACATAGGCTGATCAAAAACGTAGTAGATATGGAATCCCTTCGTAGTCCGCAAAATCATCGTGGGAATGAATAAGTCAGCAACGGTTACGGCCCCCAAGACCTCTTGCTCACGCGCGTCTCGTTCTTGTGCGTCGGCAAAATCAATATCAACGACCAAGGTATTAATCTGAGCTAAGTTAGCTTCCCGGTGTCCCCGAACACTCGACCGATTTTGCGTATAGCCAAGCCAGCTGAATGTATTGGGCGTCCAGTGAGTCATACGATCGGCGATGGCGTCAAGTGCTTCAAAAGAGGTGATAACCACACCATGTGCTTTTTGCATTGAATCTTTACTGCTGAAGAGCGCAATGGCCCCTTTTTTTGTAGGAGTTTCCATCACTTGTACGGCAATATTAGAACGACTATTTTTAACTTTATAGGTATGTAATGAATCGTGTAATACCAGCTTTTGTGCAGTCTGAACCGTCTTTAAATCGTACATGGTGAGCTCACCTCCTTTCAAAATAAACACCTAAGTTAGCTTAATAGAAATGACATAGAAACCGAAAAAGCGCAGACAAAAAAGCAACTTAGCGTTATGCCAAGTTGCTTAAGGTGGACGTAGTCCGACTACCCCCGAATAAACTTTTAAATTTTTAAATTACCGCCTACGGATCTAATTAACTAGATCCAGTGAATTTGCACAGAAGTCGCTCACCACACGTGTCCCCTTTGTTTTTACCCGGCAGCTTGTCCCCTACCGTTTTGAAATCACACCATTCTCGACATCTTACCATTTTGCTGGTATAATCTCTTTAGTTGAATGAAAAAGATTTTTTTGTCGAGTGCTTCCCAATTGCCGTTGGGTGGCGCTTTTCTTTTATTTAAGGTAACCATACACCATAACAAAGAAAATGTAAACAAAAACATCAAAAGTATACTTTTGATGTTTTTTAGTATATTAATCCACAAATCCACGAGTATACTAATGTAAAAGTATAAGAGTATATTAGTATACTTTTGATAAAAAAGCTTGATTTCAGGTTTCAATATGGTATACTATATTTGTAGCAGAAGTATACTTATGAGAGGAGTGTTATCAATGACGTACGTAATCGCTTTAAGCAACCAAAAAGGGGGCGTTGGCAAGACGACCAATAATGTGATGTTCGCAATCACTCTTGCCACCGTTTTCCATAAAAAGGTTTTACATATTGATATGGATCTCCAAGCAAACAGTACATTCATGCTCGGTATGACCTTTAATAAATCAAATTGGCCCGCTTCTATAACAAGATGCTTAAATGATAAGGATCTAAGTAAGGGAATCACGCATCTAACAGAAAATCTAGATGCCATTGCAGGAGATTCTGATTTTCGAAACTGGGGCACATGGGTAGCCGACCATATAAAGGGTGTCCACGAACGAACCTTTTACTTCAAAAAATTACTAGATAAAATCAAAGACGACTATGACTTTATTTTTATAGACACTCCACCAGCAACAGATATAAAAGTCGACAACATAATGGTTGCAACTGACTATGTAATTGTTGTGCAAGAAACCAAGAGATTCGCATTTGAGGGTTCAAAGGAACTAACCAACACTTATCTTCAAACTCTATACGATGACTTCAGCGACGAGATTAATGTTCAGGTCGCGGGAATACTGTTAGTCATGCTTGACAAAACTCACACGGTTGAACAGCTCATTGTTGATAAGACCGTTAAATATTTTGGTAAACAGAATATATTCAATGCCATTATCAAAAGTCACTTACGCCTTGAAAATTATGGTGAATACGGAGTTCAGTTTGAAGACTACCACGATCGTGCTATGTTCGCACTCTTTTCCGATCTTTACGCGGAATTAATGGAAAGAATAGACCAATTCGAAAGTAAAGGAGATATTGCTGACGATTATGTCTACACGCCAAAATATCTCAATGGCAAAAAACTAACACCACTTGGAAAGGAGATAAGTGCTGATGGCCTTGATTAAAAAAGATGCTGATCACTTCGAAGTGAACATAAAAAAAACAGTCGATGATTCCAGAGATGAACAAAAAACTACTAAATACTCCGCAGCGGACAGAAAAAGCCTAAGGGTCGATCCACCTGTTTTTGACACGATAAAGAGTCTAGCTTACATTAAAGACGTGAAAATGTATGAACTTGTAGAAAGCGCTGTTGAGGCATATAAGCAAAACACGCTTTCAGATAGAGAGAGAGAAATCTTCGACAGCATTTATCAGAGAAAACAGTCATAAGTATACTAGTATAAAAGTATACTTATGATAATTGGCCTATAATCACTGATAAACAAGCATTTTAAAAAGTATACTAGTCGCTAAATATACTTTTCCACTAGTATACTTTTTCTGATTCCATAGATTAAACTATAGGTAGATTGCAAATTTAATCCGAATTTTTGGACAAATTTGTCAGCATAACCTGATACGGTGTTTGCCAGTCGAGTATTTTAAGCGGTCGCTGGTTAATTTGGAGTAACGTCGTCGTTAAATCTTGAGCACTAATGTGCTCAAAACGAGTCCCTTTAGGATAAAAATAACGTAAATTCCGATTAAAGCGTTCATTACTACCACGTTCAGCTGGCGTATAAGCATGACAGTAATAGGTCTTAATACCATATTGTGATTCAAGTGATACTAGCCCACTAAACTCAGTGCCACGGTCCACAGTAAAGCTGTGCACCGGACCATTAAAAGTGGTTAGGAACTTAGTTAGTGCTTCATTAACAGTCGCTGTCGTCCGATCTTTTAACCGGTATGCCCAAAGGAACCGTGATTTTCGATCGATTAAAGTTAATAAAACTGCCTTACTATGCCCACGAGGACCAACGACTGTATCTAGTTCAAAATCGCCGATGCGATTACGTTGATTAATCATCATGGGACGCTGTTCAATTGATCGCCCCAAAGATTGATTATATTTGGATCGTTGGTCAACGTTACGCCATTGGTGTACGCCATGTTCAGGTAGATCATTCAAGGAGAATCCAATTCTCCCCTGATTTAGCCAATTATAAATAGATTTAGTAGCTAGTTTAAATTCTTGAGCAATCATTCCTGATGACCAGCTTAGACGTAAATGGTTGAGAATTTTTTGCTTTAACTCATCGCTCAGCTTAGTTTTCCGACCACATCGTGATCGCTTGTATTCGGCATCTGTTTGTGCTAATTCAGCCTGATAAGGTTGACATCGAGATAATTCATAAGAAATTGTTGACGGTGATCGGTTCAGCCGAACGACCATTTGGATATTGGACAGCCCTAGTTCACAAAAGGTTTCGATTTTAATTCGTTCGGAATAGGTTATACTAGACAAAAGATCAGCTCCTAAAAGATGGGTTTGTGGTAAACACCATTTTAAAGGAAGCTGATCTTTTTTGTCCGAACAGCGTTCGGATTAATTTTACAATCTACTTGTTTGCTAACAATTATGAAGAACTTCATTCCTAATACCATATTGAAATCGGCTTGTTTGCTGTAAATGATTTTAACTTTTTCAACAACTGTATTCTCGTCATCGAGAACAACCCCTTCTGCCTGAAGTAACGCGTCACCAGGTAAACAGTTTAATAAATTAGCCTGTTCTTTGGTTACGCTTTAACTCCGATAACCAGTTGCCATACACCCGCTTAGGATAGTCGGCAATCGCTAACACCCGAATAAAATTCTCACCCGACTGGACGTAGGTGGGGTTCTTACTTCATAGAAGGCAGTCAAAATTCATTAAACCAGCGTCGCACCCAGTGAATTCTTAAAATGGTCAAGCGCCCACTCCTGACCATGCTTGGTAAAGGTGGCGACCCCCTTAACCGGAATCGTAATCTGGTAGTTCAAATTATAGGCGGCAATTGCGGTGTGCAGGACACAGATATCGGTGCAAACACCTGCAATCCACAAGTTATCAATTTTTCGTTCCCGCAGGTAGTTATCAAGATTAGTATTTTGAAATGATGAATAGCGGTTCTTATTAAACTGGTAAACCCGGTCACTGGCCTGATGTTGTTCAAACCAGTCATTAACCTTGCCGTATAGCTGTTGACCAGGCGTACCGACCACGTTATGTGGCGGGAAGAGTTTAGCTTCTGGACTAAACCGGTCCTCACAATGGGCATCAGTCGGGAAAATTACGTAGTCGCCATTTTGGTAAAAACGGTTGGCCAGCTGAACCAAATAATCTTCTAATTCCTGCGCTGGCTTGCCACAAGTAAGCGCACCATTGTCAGCGAGAAAATCGTTTGTATAATC
Organism: Companilactobacillus sp. FL22-3; assembly: GCF_054881455.1. NCBI lineage: Bacteria > Bacillati > Bacillota > Bacilli > Lactobacillales > Lactobacillaceae > Companilactobacillus > Companilactobacillus sp. FL22-3. The sequence continues at coordinate 5,479 of NZ_JBTYYZ010000015.1, forward strand.
AATAATTAATAAAGCTTTAGTCATTGCTAACTCCTTATTTTTGTGCCTCATCAACCAGCTTTTGTTGCAAGTCAGCTAACCGCTTGGTTAAATAAACCGGGAAGCGGTCCGGATTAAGCAACCGCTTAGTAGTCGCCGGCAGCTGTGCTAATTCGGTCTGCGCAAAATGCTGGATGGCAAAAGTGTCGGTTTCAATTGGCGCCGCTTTTTCCAGTGTCAAAACTTGCTTAAGCAGTGGCTTAGCAATGAAGTCGGTTAGAATCACTTTATTCCGGGTGACGTGAACGTCAGCATTGATTGCCGCAATTTCGGTTCCAATCTGCTCGTCAGCCAGGGCAATTACATCGGCAACAGCGTGTTGGGGATCATGCTTATCGTAGAGCCGGTAAACCTGCTTATTCCCAGGGAGCGTAATCTTTTCGCGACTATTACTAATCTTGATCTTTGGCACCCATTTGCCATCATTTTCTAGTGCCGACATTTTATAAACACCGCTTAATACTGGACTGGATGAACTGGTAATTAGTCGCTCACCGATCCCAAAGTTATCCAGTGGTGCCCCTTCATCAAGCAATGACTTAATAATGTGGGCATCAAGGGCGTTTGAAGCAGTAATCTTAGCGTTGGTAAAACCAGCCTCGTCCATCATCTTCCGGGCCTTGGTTGCCAACTGGGCAATATCACCAGAATCGATGCGGATACCAACCGGTTCGTGGCCAGCTGCCCGCAATTCCTTAAAGACTTTAATTGCGTTCGGTACCCCAGAGTTAACCACATCGTAGGTATCAACTAACAGGGCAGCATTGTCAGGGTAAATTTTGGCCCAGGCACGAAAGGCCGTTAATTCATCAGGAAAGCTTTCAATCCAGGCGTGGGCCATCGTCCCCGCCGCCGGAAGGTTAAACAGCTTGGCAGCTAGCACATTGGAGGTACTACTGCACCCACCAATAATGGCAGCCCGCGCACCATATATTGCGGCATCAGGCCCCTGCGCCCGTCGTGCACCAAATTCCATTACTGGGCGTCCGCCAGTAACGCTGGTGATCTGCCATGCCTTCGTTGCAATCAATGATTGGTGGTTAATAATGTTTAAGATCAGGGTTTCGAGAAGTTGGACATCAATTAGTGGGCCACTAATACTAAGGATTGGTTCCCGTGGGAAGACTGGCGTGCCTTCTGGGATTGCCTTAATTAAGCAGCGGTTGTGAGCTGCCGTCAGGTAAAAGAGAAAGTCGTCACTAAAGTGGTTAAGGGACCGCAGATAAGCAATGTCATCAGTTGAAAAGTGCCAGTTCTTAACTTCATCAATTACTTGCATCAATCCAGCACTAATCACAAAACTGCCATCATCGGGCGCCTTACGGTAAAAGACGTCGAAGCGCGCCTGCTTATCGTGGGGAAGCGTTTGATAATAACCGTTGGCCATTGAAAACTCATACATGTCGGTTAATAATTCATGCTTCATTATTAAATAACTCCTAACAAATTTAGGTAAAAAACACTTTAACTACTGCAAAATAATAAAAATATATTGAACTTTTATTATCACTAATTGTAGCACTTTTATTTTTAGACGCAAGGTAGTACCAGTTTAAATAACTTTGGTGGCCGGCCTGACCGCTTTGTTGCGGCGGTACCAACTTCCTTAAACAGTTTTTGGTGGGCCTTTTTAAAATTAGAATTATCAATTTGATCGACCGTTGTTTGGCGGAAAGTAGCATAAACTTCGCGGGCTTGCCGAAGGGTAAAAGTCGGTCCTAAGATCTGTAAAATGGTTGGCTGGTAGTCCAGTTTATTTTTAATTCGTACAATGGCCGTATTAATAATTTGGTGGTGGTCAAATGCTAGCGCCGACCCTGCAGCCAAACTCAAAACTAAGTCACCATTTTGCAAGATAAACTTCCCGTGGTCAAAGTTAAGACTAAACCACCCGACTTCGGTTGCTCCGTACCCGGCCCTCAGTTGCGGCATTGTCGGTAAGAAAGTCATGTAGGCAATCGCCAAGGCCCGCTCACCGCTTACCCGGTCGGGATCGGTGAAGGTTGCCAACTGTTCGGTAGCACTGTTTGATAGACGAACACCAATTTTATCCTTAATCAGGCGGATACAGGCAGCGTCAGCACTTTCATCCCGCCGCAATAGGGTTTCTGGTAAAGCCCAGTGGCCCTCAAATGGCGGATAAGCCCGTTTGACCAGCAGGACTTGTGGTAAATGGGTCAGGGGATTAAAACTCCAAATAATATTTGCAATCGTAATTAGTGGACGCGCAACAACTTTGTCAGCCATCTCTTTCACCTCACAAAATATTATAGCGCAATCAAGAATCACAATAATAAAAAAATCGACAACTAAGGACGGCCTTAGTTCGTACAATACCCCTTAGGGTTGACACTTTAACTGAAACTTGAAAGCACGAAAATAGACCGGAGCACTGATGAGCTCTGGGTTTTTCGTACCTAAATTAGTTTTACAACACTCTTGAAATGATATTTTGTACGTTTGATAGGATGGTGTGCATGAATTGGTCAATTTTATCTTCGATAAACTCATTACCAGAGCATTTAAGAACGGAAATTAGGTATACCAATGCGCAAATGAACGTAATATCAGGTAATGAATTCGTGAAGGAATAGAACAAATCGCCTAATGTTCTATCGTCGGTATTCAATCTTTCTTGCCATGCCAACAAGATATATGCTAGCTCTGTTATTGCAATGTAACTTACTTGGCTGTCAGCAACGGTTGTAAAATGTTGGAAAATACCGATTAGAAAATGTCGGTTTTTCAACATTTTTTTACGGTAAACTAAACGCATCTCAAATTTGGAGGAACTGAAATGCGTTTAGATGTTGAACAGTGTGTCCAGCAATATATTATGAACAAAATAAAGCCCAACTTCGCTGAAATTGGTCGACGATATGGTGTTGATCCGCGAACGGTTAAAAGATACTACAATTTAGGGCTCACGCCCCAAGATGAGCAGCCACAACCCTTACGGCGGCTGAGTAAACTTGACGATTATCGAAAAAACGATTGAAGAAAAGGTTCTAGAAGGCTGTTCGGCAACGGCAATTTATTACTTTATCAAAGAACGTGGCTATCAAGGAAAGCAAAGTATTCTCAGAGACTATTGTCGAACCATCAGAAAAGCCGCAACGAAAAAAGCCACTATCCGGATTGAAACCTCGCCAGGACTTTCAGCCCATGTTGATTGGAAAGAAGACTTAACATTGGTTTCTCGGCATGGAGAGATTGTCAAAGGCAACATCTTCTTATATGTTTTAGGGTACTCGCGAATGAAATACATGCAATTTACCTTCAGTCGCAGCCAAACTACCTTTTTTGATTGCTTAACGAATGCCTTTTGGGCAACCGGGGGTGTGCCGAAAGAAATCTGGTTTGACAACCAAAAAGGTTGTCATCGATCATCATAAAAGTAATTTTGGTAAGCCGGTATTTAATGAAACCTTCGTTGAATACGCTAAGGACGCTTGTTTCAAGCCAATTGCTTGTCGACCGTTTCGGCCACAAACCAAAGGAAAGGTCGAGGCGTTGGCCAGAACTACTCAGCGAATTAAAGTTTACAACCATGAGTTTGAAGAGCCGCTAGACTTAGCCGAGATCGTTCATTTGACGTGTGATCAGCTGAATCATGAGAAGTCTCAGGCAACTCAAATTCCGCCTTATTTATTGCTTGATAAAGAAAAAGAGTATCTCCATGATTTTGATCATGACTTACTCGATGCCTATGCCAGCCAAACCATCGCAAGGAAAGTTAGTAAGAAATCAATGATTGTCTTTCAAAATCGGAAATACTCCGTCCCCATCAGATATATTGACGAAATCGTACAAATTAAACACGATGACAATACTCTATACGTTTATTATAACGGAGAATTAATTCGTTCGGAATAGGTTATACTAGACAAAAGATCAGCTCCTAAAAGATGGGTTTGTGGTAAACACCTTTTTAAAGGAAGCTGATCTTTTTTGTCCGAACAGCGTTCGGATTAATTTTACAATCTACTATCTGTTATTTCACTCCTATTTAAATTTTTTCTTCACTGCCCTGCTTATTTAATGAGAAATTTATCTATACACACTGAATTTCTTTCGATACCGAATAAAGGTTGTCCGCTTAATCCCAGTATTTCGAGCCACATCCACATCGCTCATACCATTTTGATAAAGTTTAAAGGCATGTAACAAACGGGGATCATCTTCAGCGTATTGAGGTTTGCGACCATGATATTTGCCCTGCTGTTTGGCTAGGGAAATCCCTTGTTGCTGACGCTCAATGATCCGCTTACGTTCACTTTCAGCTTGGTATTTATAAAGTTCAATAATGAGGTTGGTCATGAGTTGACGTAAATTTGGGTCAGCAATCCCTGTCATGGACGGCAAATTTAACACATCTAGGGTGGCACCCTTATTTTGAATGGAGTTCATGATCTTAGTCAAATCATGGTTGTTTCTGCCTAAGCGATCTAATTCAGTGACCATTACAATATCACCCTCACGAATATAGGCCAGCATTTTTTGCAGTTCTGGCCGATTAGTGTTAGCCCCACTTAATTTATCCGTAAATAATTTATCAACGTCTTTTAAAGCCGCTAACTGTCGATCTAAATGTTGCTCCTTGGAACTCACACGCGCATAACCGATTTTAGCCATTTCCAATTCTCCTTTTGGACAGTTCTAATGAACACTTGTAATTCCTAGTATAGCAGAGAAATAAAAAAGACCACTAGGGTATACCCTATTGGCCTTAGGATAAATTATCCTAAAAATTGGTTTTTGATATAGTGAGCCACGCTTTCTTTGTCTGGAAATAAAGCAGCTTGGTTTATTTCAAACGATTGATCCAATTCTTTTAAAATTTGTTGCTTTTTTTCACTGGGAATTACTAATCTAATTGGTTCATTGTTTTTATTGTACAGAGACACTTTACTATCAATATCATCATGAATACTTTGCAAGCTACATGATACACCATCGTAAGGTTCAAAAAGGAAAAAGCCACTTTGAGCACGCAACCTTTTATTGTTAAGTGATGGTTCTACAAAGAATGGATGAATCAAAGTTCTGAAGTTAATCAAATCAGCGAAATAACCAGTATCTCTTTTAATTTCATGATACAAGCACTGCACTACATAAGACCTATTTATATCATTATAAATATCATTCAGTGAATCATATATTTTTTTACTTTCCGGAGATAGTTGCTCATAATAGCCCTCTGGGAACTTCCTGACCAGATCCATGTACCAATCATCGTATAAATGATTTAGATCTTCCTTTAACAAACCATCAACTTTTTTATTGTAACAAGATATACTGTCATAAATTTCTTTCTTTTTAGCTTCGTCCATTAAAGCTAGTGTTGACAAAATTTCTACAGTATCACTATGACTACTGTAATACGTGTAGTCATTAATATTTTGCGTCTTATTAGACACAAACATGGTAACTATCCCGTCTGTTTCATGTCCTTCAGAATCAATATGAGATTGACAGGCAAAATAAAGAGCCACAAGAGCATTAGTCGTTACATCTAATAACCTAGTTGGCAAGCCAAAATGTTGCATATAAGAAAGCCGAGAAAAATTATTTTCTAAATTATTAAAATCATTTGCGTACCTACGCATGTACTCATTAGTAAATGAATATTCAGGGGTATATCCGGGGAGCTTTCCCTGCCTAAAGATGCTAGCAACGTTATTACTACTTTTGAAATCATTTGCTTGTCCTCTATAGAAAAAGCGTTGCAACAACCCCCGTCCATCAATTGTTATATCAGTATTTATAGACTGTTGTGATTTTCTTGTTTCGTTTAAAAAACTATTTACAGAATCAATATCCAAAAATAAAACCTCCTATAGATATAAACAAACACACTGATAAAGGGCATAATTGCCATATCTTTTGTGCTCGATTTTTTTACAAAATAACTTACATTAACACTGTATTCTCATTTAACATAAAATACACTACTGAATTTAAAAAATATGTTTTTAAAGGAATTATATTCCCTGTATAATGGATCAAGTAGAGAAGTTAAGGCGGTGGCTATTTCCGATCGGAGGTGGTGCTTATGGTGTTAAACCGTTAAAGCCCATAAATCCTAACGAAAGGAGTAGCTTAAGTGTCCGTTGCGGACGCTTTACAATTAATGTTGGCTTTCGGTACCTTTATCGTGGCCTTAATCGCATTAATTGTTGAGCTGATCAAAAGTCAGCAAAAAAAATAACCGCCTTAGCTCTGGTCAGCTAGCGGTTATTAAATATCGTTAAAATCTGCCACCGTCTTTAACGGCTCTACATGGGAAGTCCTGTTCTAGCGGGACTTCCTTTTTCTGTCTACATTATAGCATGACTATGACTGACTTTCGACTATTTTAAATCAGATTTCTAGCACTTTAAGGGAACATGCGGGTACCTTTGTGCGACAATTAAACTGTAAAATTGTCCTTGAAAAAGTTTGTATTTCAAATCTAGTAAATTACAATATGGAATAACAAAGATGAGTGTTCATTTTATGAGACTATCCAATCGTACAAACTTATTATTTGACATGAACCAGGTTTAATTGCTGGGCACAAGTGGCCTAAATACCTGACAAATAGACGAAATATATGAAGACATGTTTTCATACTCTAATTTCTAATGATTAATCACCGATTTATTTAGTAAATACAGACCGGCCACAGAGAAAATCAGAACGCATGCAGCTAGACTAAATGTTTGAAACATGAAGTGGTTCATGGTTTGTGAGTTATTGATGAGGGTTCTCCGAATGCCATCACCTAACGTATTCATTGGGAAAAACTTGACAACGTTTTTAACAGCCTTTGGCCAACCAGTTGATGGAAACAGTGTATTTCCAACAAAAAGCATAGTTACAATCACAGTATTGCCAATGGTCGAAGCAGCTCTGGTATTTTTGGATAACGCAGCAATAACTACTCCTATGGACAGGAGAGCCAACATTCCCAATATAATTTGCAACCCCATACCTAGGAGAAAATCGTGAGTAAAATCAAACTTTAAATTGTAGACTATTTTTGCCACTATTGTAATTATAACTGCTTGAATAATCATAAAGACCACCTGTGCAGTATAGACACAGCCAAGAAAATCACCTAATGATAACTCTGTTAACTTTACCCGTTTAAGTATACCGTTTTCTCGATAGTTAGTAAGTTGGGAAGGAACACCAACCAGTGCCATTGAGCCAAAAGCAATGCAGATAATGCCAGCGTAAACATAATTCACTTGAGTTTTATCCGACTCACCAATTAAAATTAGTATTGCAAGCGGCAATAGTAGGGAGAATATCATTGCTTCACGATTCCGAATTTCATTTAATAACAAAAGCCGGATAATATTAATGTATCGTTTCATTACTATCATCCTCCATAACTTCGCCAGTGATTTTATAATAAGCATCGTTTAATGTCGGTTTCTTTACATCAATGTCGGTTATCAAGTGTGAGTGCTCCTCTAATTTGTAAAGGGTAGGTAAAAATTCACTTGGATTGGTTGTCATGATGAAATATCTATTTTCCCCCATACGATGTGCATTTGAAGCAAGTGACGCCCCTTGACCAGTTATTAATTGAGATAAATTCTCACAAGCAAACTCAATTCGGGTTGTTGCCTGACTACGTTGAATCAGTCCCGAGGGGGTGTCCGTGGCGTAAACTTGGCCCTCGTTGATAAAACAGACACGATCACACAGATAAGCCACTTCTTCCATATAGTGTGAACAAATAATCGTGGTAGTTTGGCCGCGTAGTTGCTTAATAACTTTCCACAAATGTAATCGTGCATCGGGATCAAGACCGGTGGTCGGTTCATCCAAAAATAGTAATTTAGGCTGATTAATCAAGCTTAATGCTATACCAAACTGTTGTTTTTGACCGCCAGATAAATTTTTGACTTTTTTAGGAAGCAGTTCCTCAGCGTGCATGTGTGCTAATGCTTGTTTTGGTGTAACTGAAGTTGAATACATTTGAGCAAATAATGTTAATGATTCCTGAACACTCAAATTATCTAAATAGCCGCTGGATTGAAAAAGAGCTCCCATTTGTATTTGTGCTTGTCGTGGTGCATGTTTTATTTCATTAGTTTCCAAAACCTGTACATGTCCCGTATATGCGGTTAAAAGGCCTTCCATAATGCTGATAAGAGTCGATTTCCCTGCGCCATTTGGACCTACAAGACCTATGATCTCGTTTTGCTTTACGTTCAAGTCGATATCATGTAAAGCGGGGATTTTGCTCCTTTTGTACTGGAAACTTAGATGTTTAATTTGGATTATATCACTCATAACTCATTTCCTCCCCACCCGCAATAAAATACATAGGCTGGTCAGTTGAAAAAACTGTTTTTGAAAAATTCTCTATCATTTCAATATCAATGCTATTGATTTCTTTTGTCGTTTCACTAAGACGATTTACCCTGTGATTGTATATAAGCGCTTGTCCAATATAATTCATGGCATCAAAATCCGATCGCTGTGCTTTACTAATGTCATTGACAAATCCCTTTTTAACAATGTCGAAGTACTGTGACACTTTTTCTAAATTGGAATTAAGATTGTGAATTGCGGTCTGAGTAGAATCGATGATCTGACTGACCTGTTCATGTTTTGCAATGAAGTTGACAATCAAAACATTTTCAAATTGAAAAGAAAACGGGAAGGCCATCACATAGTATAAAGGTGATTCTCCGGTTCGTAGTGCCTTCGACAAAAAGCCCATATCTCCAAACGCAATTAACCTACTCAAAAGGGTCATCAACAACGCATTCTTTTCCATAACCTTGTTTTCTAGCGGGTAAATGAGAGATACATTGAGCGTTGTATATTCAGGAATATTAAGCTCCATACTACTTTTTCTTATGGTTGCCTTTTTGGCTGGCACTAGTGGAAAGTCTGTTAAATGATTTGATCCAACAGAACTAACACTAGGATTAAATGTAATTTGGAATTGTTGAAGAGACAAGTCACCAGTGTAAAGCACAAAGAACTTCTTCTTGTTCCACAACCATTGGATAGTATCTGTGATTTCTCTTACGTTTATAGACTGAATATCTAATGAATTTCCCAAAATAGGATGTCCCAAATTAGATGACCAGATGTTCTCACGTAGAGTATCAAAGTATTGTTTACTTTGCGTGCCCATTTTGATTGCTATTTCATTTTCAACTAATGCCTTTTCTTGATTAAATACGTCGGGTTTTATTTTTACTTCATCAAAGGCTTTTTTTATGTCATGTAGGATAGTCAATGATTTAGTTTTAGTACAGATAAAACGAAGCAAGATAAAATCGATACTCGTTAGGATCTTGTATTCTAGGGCATTCTTAAGTAAATACTCCTTTAGATCAATATTTTTATTTATTAATATTCTTAACATAGAGTGTTCAATCAAGTGAGCAGCTCCAAACTTTCCCTCCTTATCATTCCGTGAACCCACCCGAAACCAGACTGTGATATTTACCTGTTCTCCTAGATTAGAAGACTTTAGGTGGAAAATAGGAAGATTGTTATTCAATGTTATCTGTTCCAAAAGTATCACGACCTTTTTATTATTTCAGCTTATTCATGATATATGCCGGGCATCGTATTGTCGCCAAAGGGACTGGGAATACCAACCGCTATTTCGCCCACTACTGCTTCATTAACTCCGTCAACTTGTAGAAGTGTATTAAGTTCGTCATCCTCATACCCACCTATGTCACACGTACCAAGATTCAGTGCTTCCGCCACCAATGCAATGTTTTGAAAAAGGTGCCCCACTTCCATTAATACAAAACGATAGCCACGGTTTCCATATTTATAAGTGGTTCTTTTAAAAGTTGCGGTTACTAATATGGTTATGCCTGATTCTTCAATTAATTGATCTCTAATATGCAACTTATCTATTTGTTCCTGTAAGTTTCCTGTTGATATAATCTCTAGGTAATTTGATCTAACATTGTAATGATAGATTCCTGTAGACAGATTAGAAACTCTATTTATGACCAGATAAATTTCCAACGGATATAGTGCACCCCCGGAAGGATAGGTCCGAAATCCTGTTACACTGTCATTTTCTTTTTTTAATATGTGACTGATTCCCGAGGAGTATTGGAGGAGATCTGACATCGTTTCAAAACTGATGTTTTTCGGTGAAAATTTCCGGATACTTCTCCTTTTCCAAATAGCATCACCAATGTTTCCGTTTAAGGATCTCCGAGGTGTTAACTTCTTTCGTTCCAGTGTGGGATAACTCTTCCCATCATTAAGTGATGCTTGTTTAAAATCAGGATTTGATACGGCTTTCGCCAACGAATACTGTAATTGCTTTAATGTATACGTATTTAATTTTGTGTTTTCATGAAATAATTCAGCTATCGAAGGATTGTTATGTTCATAAATTGCCTGATTAGCTAGTCTCTCATTTTCTTTAACTATACTCATCATTCGACTTCCTTTACTATGGAAATGGGTGTGGAATCCTATAAAAATTGTCGTATGCTGTTGGCTTTTGTTTGTATCCTAAATCGACTGGTAATGTTCTAAGCCGTTCCCCTCCCAATCTTGGATATACGGAATCATTAGTAATTTCAGTCATTCCAGGAATTATTACCCGTACTGTGCAGTAACCGGCACTTCTGATGTCCGGGGGGGTTAGATCTGTAACATAGACATGTAACCCTATGGATTCAATATGTTTAACAATGGTTGATAATAAGCTACTTGAATCCTGCTTTGTTAATGTTTTTTTGAGAATACTACTATTTTTTTTAGAACCGTAGACAAATTTTATATGTTTCTTCATATCTGGAATTGTATACAACTCTACCCGTGAATTGAAATCCCTAATATCCGAAAAATCATCATTAAATTTTCTGTCTACCCCTTTAACAAAATCAGTTTTCCATGAGATCCTTCCTTGACTCAATTCAATCAGGGTCTTTAGAACTGCTTTTCGGGGATCGTAGTTTGATGCAGCGGCCACCAAGCTCCCCCTGCCATGTTCATCTAAGACGCCGAAGACACTTGGTATTCCTGTATCAGTTGTCATATCTATTAGATGATATTCACAATTTGGAATTTTCATATGTTTTTCGTAGATGTTAGTTAAGTAAGTATCATCAGCTAAATGAATCTGTGGCATAGATAAATGGTTAAACCACATATTTGAAATAGCATCTCTTTCAACGACCTCGTAAATTCCACGCAGTATTGCATCCACCATGGATTTAGACGATGCCAATCCGGTTGAAACACAGATCCATGTATGCGCTTCATTTGGTTTGAAAAAGTATGGTAGATACACCGACGATGCCGGAACATAAGATCTTTCTCCTGTAGCAAGATTTGTTGCTTTGGTCCAGGCAACTACAGTATCACGTGTAAATTCCGCAAATGGGAATCCTTTTTCCTTGTACTGTTCTTTTGCATAAAAAGCAAAGTCCTTGGGATCTGCACCACGATCTGGCAATTCATTGAATGACTTTAACAAAAGGTCATCGTGTATAAAAGAGGAACAATACCGTTCAATTGTTTCTCCAACTGCTGAGCGATAAGCACTTTCCAGGCTCAACCCTGCGCCACTGTTTATCTCCGATGGCATAACATGTTCATTGACGTCTTTTTGTGCTGTCTTAGCTGCTACCATAAACACACGTGGGTCATCTGGTTCCGGGGTCCATTGAAAGATGTCAGAAACTAATCCAGTAGTTTTATTACATATATTTGCATCCAGAAATGGGTAGTTTCGAATCATCAGGTCTTGAATCATTTTATCTACGCTCCCCTTTTACAGGATAGGTGTAATCTTCCATCCATGGCTTAATTTCAGGATTTAAGTATAGGTCTTCTCCACACGCAACACATCTCGGGTTTTTCAAAAATGAGTTAGTGCTTAGGGTATTGGTAAAAGAATTAAATTCTACAATGGCATTCAATGTTTCTGGCATTTCTAAAGTGATTTTCGACTTGTAAAGATTCTTATCAAGCATAAAGAGGCGTATTGCCTCAAGTGTAATCATATTTGACATCATATCTTTGGTATTGACGTCCACACTAGCACCATCATAGGGAGCTGTGCCATAGCTAGTTCCCTTATTGAATGCCATAAACTCTTTAGAAAAAGAATTGTTATTCAGTTTTCTAAATTGAAGACACTCTAAACAGCCTGTTTTATGTGGAATTACAGTAGGCCCAATAGTAATGTTAAACCCATTGGTGCTCGAATACATAACCCTGACACCATGTGATATAGCAATGCGATTTATTTGTTTCTCAAAATGCGAGTTTTCTTTTGATTCGGTAAGTATAACAAGATCATATTTTACCAAGCTTTCGAACAACTCATCTAAATTTTCTAAATTGTATTCATAATAGTTCGACGCTTGCCCTAATTGTCTATTTGAAGGTAAAAATAAACAAACATTAGAAATATAGCGGTGCAAGTTTTTGACCAAGTCATTCGCAAATTTGGACAGTCCAATCACGGCAACCTTTTTTGTTTGCAGATAGTGTTGCAGTTGCTCTCCATCAGAACCAAGACTGATGAATGCATTCTTATTGAGTAATTTAGGATCTGTACTACTTCGTTCTTCGAAAGAGAGCCACTTTCTATTTACCATAGGAGTGATTACGGCGTTGAGAAAACTTTCTATATCATTAATGGGTAGGTGCTTAATTAATTTTTGTAAACTGATGCCCTTATCTAAGTATGGAAGAGCTGGTATTAATTCTGATTTAACGTTTTCTCCACTTAATTTGTAGATTTTAAATGGAGTTTTGACTAAAACATCATCATTCATGGTAGCAAGTTCAACTTGTGAATTTATAAATAGTTTCTTACTTAAATCCATTGTTTTCACGACCTTATTATGCATTGGTTATATCTGATTTTAATTTAAAAAAATACAGGTGGCACCCATTTACACGGACGCCACCTGCTAGAAATTAACAGCAGCAACAAAACAGGCAACACCAAACTGTTACGCCACTTTCAAAAGGAGTTTCAAATCCCTTTTGAGTGTCTACAACTTCTTGAACTCTCACGTTAGTCATCTCTTTTCATTCAAGCGACAAAGTAAAGCGAAACAAATCACAAAAAGTCTGAGAGAGTAACCAATATCTCCCGCCCACATATTAACGCCTTTTAACCTATAAGTAAATGAAAACTTTAAAGTTTACGTAACGATCTTGTGAAATCATACACCACGATTGAACAGAATTTTATCTATAGCAAATAATAACGGTTGACCAAAACAAGAAACTTTCAATTTGGCATACAAAAAGACGGAGAAACTATAAAAATTAGCTCTCCGTCTTTTATTAACGCTTTATTTGCTGTTGTTCATTTTGTCTTGGCTGTGTGATCTTTGGATTTTGTCTCACAAAATCTTGCAACTGTTTTTGCGTTCGATTACTTATTTCTTGGTGAACATCATTTAACTGGTTTTTTAGTTCTGATTTTTGTTGGGGATCAGTCGCTTGCTTAATTTGTTGTTGCAAGCCTTGATACGACTTGTTAAGTTCCTGGTCTGATCGCTTTTTTAGATCATGTTCAGGATCTTTTTGCGCTTCCTGTAGGCCTAATTGTTTGGTTAATCCGTCACTAAGCGCAATCACTTTGTTGCTCACTTGCTGGATCTCGCTCAAAGCATTATGGATCACAGCTTTATCCTTAGCCCAGGTGTCCACATAACCAAGTGAGTAGTTACTGGTATCAACGCCAATATTTTGCATGGCAACATATGCGACTGCTTCGGCTTGGGTTTCCTGATAGGCTCGTGGGCGATCTTTAAAGGCTGATTTTAATCCGTGAAGCTGACTATGCGCATATTCGTGATACAACGTCTTTAATTTTAGGGCATTGTCAGGTTCATCACCACCAATGACGATTTTATTAGTGCTAGGTTGAAAGTACCCTTTAGCTCCATTTAGTTTCGCTAAGGGTGCCTCACTGACTTGCAGATCGGTTTGTTGGTTTAAATAATCTTTGAACGCGTTATACAAGCTCGTCACATTCTGATGATCGGCCAAGTTTCCTTTGACAAAATCTTTAGCACTTAGGACTGGAGCACCGCTAGTTTGTGCTACGTCGAAGATGGGCAGATAACGATAACCAACAATGGCGCGTTCGTCGGTGGTATCAAGTCGCTTTTGATCAGCGGGGGTTATTTTCTTAATAATCGGGGCAGCGATTCGAATGGCCTTAGCACCCTTATTAACGGTGCGGTTAAAATCAGTCTGCCATTGTTTAAAGCCTGCGACTTGGGTCGCTTGCGGATTTTGAGCATAGATTAAGTCAATGTTTCTAGCACTGTACTGGTGGAATTTAGCCAAGGTATTAAGATACTGTTTAAATTGATCACTATCGGTTAATTTTAGAATTTGCTGTTCGGCTTGGGCAACTAATTGCGCCTTCCAGGCTTTAACGTCTGCTTTACTTGGCATTGTCTACCCCTCCTCATCTTCAAAAATATCGTTCAGGGTTGGTACCGATCTTATTTGAATCGGGGCTGTGCCATAAAGAGCAACGTAGCCGTCGGCTAATTTTTGCCAGGCGACTTGATAATAAGCACCATTACCAGTGATTTCTTTTAAATACTTGTAGGTTTCTTTAGTCTGCAAAACGGGTAATTCGCTACCAGTGACTGCTAATTCATTGTTCATTTGATAATCTCCTTTGCTTTGCTAATCTCACCCGTTGTTTAGGTTTACTTTTGGCTTTGTAAAAGTGAATCTAAATGACGGGTTCACCAACTGGAACATCGTTTAAGGCGGTAGGTAAGGTCTAATCAAAGTCAAAACTTAATTTATGGCCACCGTCAAGCTTTAACTTAGCGTCAAACGACTTCCCCTTTTTGCTTTTGAATCCCTTTAATTTGCTGGTTTCTCCTTTAGTGACCAACGCTTTAATCGCGGTCTTACCGAGGGTCTTACTGCTCCATTTCTTGGGTAAGGTAAAGTCTTCCCCTTGCTTGGGCTTTACAATGTAAAACTTTGGCTTATTTAACACGGTGGCTTGTGGGGTTTCTAAGAAGACCTCGGCGGATTTTTGTGCCTGATTCTGATGGTTAATTTGTTGTTTGATCGTTGCATTTCCTGCTAATTGGATCGGTACATCAGCAATTAATTTAGCCACAAACTTCCTAATTTGACTTAAAAAGTTAGCTGGGGTGCGTTCTTCGGTGCTGATTTGTTGTAACGCTTTTTCCCATTTAGCCGTCATTTCCGGACTAGTCAGCAAGGGTTCGAGTTCAACCGCTTTACATAAAGTAATCCCCGCTTCACTGACGTGGAGCTTGTTCTTTTCAGTAACTAAATAGCCGCGCTTCTTTAACACTTCCAGCACATTGGCCCGGGTTGCACTCGTTCCAATGCCTTGCACGTCTTTGAGAATCGCCTGGGCTGCTTCATCATCAAGCGTTTTACCGGCCGTCTTCATGGCCGTAATCAGGGTACCTTCGGTAAATGGTACCGGCGGGGTCGTTTCTTTTTGCGGCGTTTGCAGATTTGCTTGGACTTGATCGCCTTGGTGAACGAGCGGTAAGGTTGCTGCTTCTTGCTGTTCGGCTTTGTGATCATCAAATAAAGCTTGCCAACCTTGCTTAGTTGGGACCTTACCGGTTGCTTTAAAATTGGTGTCGCCAACCTGAGTGATAATGGTGGTTTCTTCGTACTCGTACGGGTCAGCAAACATTGCTAACGTCGTCCTTAAAACCAGGTCATAGACTTGTTGCTGTAATTTAGGCAAGCTGGCTAGTTTCTCTTTCGTCGGCACGACTTTAGTCATAATAATGGCATAGTGTTCTTCAACTTTTTTCCCATCAACATAGCGTTTGTTCGGAGTGGTATTGGTTAAAGCGACTGGCTTAGAGACCAAACCCAGATACTTCGTCAGATTAGCCACTAAATAATCAAATTCTTCATCAGTGATATAAGCACAATCCGTTCGGGGATAACTCAGCAACTTGGCTTCATATAAACTTTGAATGGCCGCTAAGGTTTGGCTGGCACTGGCGTGATAACGTTTATTCATGGCACTTTGCAGACTGGATAGTGAGAATAGTTGGGGACTAGCACGCTTTTTGTCTTGTTTTTGGACGTCCTTGATTAAACCGGCCTGTGAGCCTTTCTGAACGTGCTTAGCTTGCATGAATGTTATTAGTCCTGTTTCATCTTTAAACCGCTGATAGGGGTCTAATTTTGCGACGAATTTTTGCTGATTAGCTAAAATTTCCGCATTTAGTTCAAAATAGGGTTCCGGCTTAAAGTTTTTGATTGCCTGGTCTCTTTGATAGACCATATACAAGGTTGGCGTCTGCACGCGACCAATTGAGTACACCCCACGCACCCCATTTTTCCTCAACAATAAAGTATATAAGGGACTACCATTCATACCGATCAACCAATCACTAATTTGCCGGGTTTGAGCTTCTTTATAAGCCAAATAGTCTTTGTGCCAATCACCAAGATTTTTGAACCCAGTAATAATGGCGTCTTTTTCCAAGCTATTCAACCATAGCCGTTTAATGGTCTTCTTTTTAACATCAATCTGGGCTTGGCTCATGATTGACCAGGCAATATTGGAGCCTTCCCGACCACTATCGGTGGCAACAATAATGGTATCGGCCTTCGTTAACAGGTCTTTGACGACCTTGAATTGATCTTTTTTACTAGCTGACACCACAAACTTGTATTTATCGGGAAAAATCGGTAAATTAGATAAGGCCCATTGCTGATATTTCTGATCATATTTATCCGGTGTGGCTAGTTCAACTAAATGTCCGAGACCATACGTGACAAGCGTATTCTCGGGCAAAACAGGGTCACTAACCATATAGTAACCCTGTTTTTTTGTGCTCTTTTGAAAGGCTTGGACGTATGAACGGGCTTGACTGGGTTTTTCAGCTAAGATAACAGTGGTCATGTTCATTCACTCCTTATGATTAAGCTTCTGTTCTAATTCTGTTTTACCTTGTTCAGCTGCTTTCAACCAAGTTTCACGTCGCAATTCTTGTTGTTGCTCTATCGATTGTTGCTTTAAATATTGTTGATACCGGTTGATGGCTTTGAAATCTGCATAGGCTGACCAACGGAATAATAAGCCACCCAGCAGTAAAACTAAGGCCATTAGCGCAGTTCCTAAAAAATCGGTATGGTTCGCCGTGAAAAGCTCTTGGTATAAATCCATTAACATGAGGTAAATTCCCATTATATAGAAGACCATGCTAACTAAGTTATCAAAATAGTAAGACAACTTAGTCCGCCGTGAAGGTGTTGTAAAAGGATCGGTTCGCATATCTTTTTTGGCTTTTTCCAATAACCAGTGTGCGATTTTCTTCATAACTATTTTTCCTCCTAGTAGTTACGGAAATAATTTTGAAACATTCTCATGGCACCCATACCAGCACTTTTAGTCACACCGGTTGAAGCCCAAAAGTCTTTAACGGCGTCAGGTGTTTTGACCACCAGAAAACCGAATCCGATTGAAGCAATAAAAGCAATAAACCCGTATTTAGCCATATTAGTGAAACACCATACTGATAGTGACATACAAAGCACCTGGCTAATAATAGAAGCATTGTAATAAATGTACTTCTTCCACCACGTGCCACTGTAATCAAAGCTTTCGGTCGCCATGCTCATTGCAGCTAAAGGAATTGTCAGGTTATACCAAGCCATATCAGCCACAAACACACACATCTTGATAAAGAACACGACGGTTACGACAGTGAAGATTAGCAGAAACAAAATCTGTAAGGGTAGCGAAATGCCAACATCTTTTAGCCCAGGAACTTTATTCATGCCGGTAATTGATTTAGCAGTGAATTTCTGATCAGAACTAAACATATACTTTAGCAGGGGCAAGGTAATTGAACCTTGAATAAAGCCCTGTAAAAACACGAGAACCGGAATCACGGCCGCTGATTTAATCCCGTCCATGATGATATTAGCCCAAGTAACATCGGTACTTTCATCTGCCTCTTTTAGAATTGTCATCACAATGCGGCCAAGGACGACCACAACGACTAACGATGTCGCAAAGGACAGGAAGATGGCATACCACGTTTTAACAACTGGCAAGCTTTGATTGGCTTGGTCAATAATGGCCTTGCAGATGTTGAATAAACCGTCCAACAAACCAGATAATGCCCATTCAAAAAAGTGTGTAATAGCTGATTGAATGATATTTGTCATTTTAAATCCCTCCTTTGTCTATTTGGGAATAAGTGAGACTGTACCAGTATCACTTTTAGCTAGTGTGTTAATTGGTGTTAGTTTATATTTGTTTGATTGCTTCTTAATCTTAAACAGTCGTGTTTCTGTGCTACCTGAGACACTATTTTTACCAATGAACTTAATTTGTTCATTGCCCTTGCTTTCAAGCAACTTGTACTCATACACTTCACTAAATCCCGCTTGGGTAAGTGTTAGATTGCTTTTTGAAAACTTTGCAGTAGCGGCCATACCATTATCTTTGCTAGAAGCAAACGTCCACTGGTGACTTTGCAAATCTTGTGCTGTAGACTTCCCACAAGCGGTTAGACCAACAGCAATCAGTAACACTGTCATCACGGCGATTATATATTTGCGATATTTTTTCATTAATATGCCCTCCATTATCCAAATAAGTTGTTGTCGTCTTCTTCTGGCGCCTCTGTTTGACTATCTTTATTTGAAACTCTCTCTAAATCGCTGTCTAGGTTGTCCTGTTGTTGCTCCTCCTCTTTCTGAGACATCTTGTTTGCGACTTCTTTTTGAGCAGTCTCCTTTAATTTTGCTTTCCATTTTTCTACTTTATTCTTAAAGTTGGTTTCTTGACTGGCTTCTGGTTGGCCTTGATAATCATTCTGTGACAAGTTAACCAAATGATCGGCTCCTGGAAATAGTTTAAATTGGAACGCTTTTGTCGCTTTGACTGGTCGCGCATTACTAAAGATTAATAAGCTCTGTTCTTCGGGCATACGCATAATTTCATCGGGTGTCATGAGCGAACGGCTCGTATAGCTGTAACTATCGCTCTTGCTGTGGCTTTCTTCCTTGCTATGACTGGTACTCTCACTACCGGTTTCCACTTTTACGGTTGATTTTCCTAACAGATCACTAAAGTATTTAGCGGTCACGTCATTAGCGGCATTTAAGCAAATTTTAACGGCATGGTTACCTAAGATACTCTCGGCCTTATCCTTGCCATACAAGGCTTGTAGTTGGGTTAAGGTCTGACAAATGGTCGTCACACCAATGCCATATCCCCGACACGTCGCTAAGAACTCCTCATACTTGGGAAACTTCCCTAAATTGACAAATTCATCAAGGATAAAATCGACTTGGTGGGGCAATTTAGCGTGATGATCGGCCGCTAATTTATATAATTCATCAAATAATTGTGAGAAAAACAGATTGATGAAGCTTTCATAAGTGTTATCCATGACGGGGATAATCACGTACAGCACAACTTTGTCGTTGCCAATCTCTTTTAAATCAAAATCCGAAAAGCTGGTAAAATCAGCCACTTCTTTGTCAACGAACTTCGAGATGGTCGCCAACAAGCTTTCAATAATACTGGCCTTCATTTCGCCTTTGGCCTTTTTGAACCCTAACTCATAAGCGCGTCTCGCTGGATCAGTCATGGTTAAATCAAGAAACAAGGTATCTAACGGACTATCTGCGCCCTTTCCCTCGGCCTCCACATCGTTTTCTTGTAAGACTTGCGTTACACCGGCCAAGTTCCTTTGGTCGGGCGCACGGTGGTTCATCACAAATAGGATCAATGCTTTCAAAAGTTGCCGCTGGGTACTGAACCATACGTCTTTTTTGCCTTCGGCATTTTCACTTTGCACGATCTTTGTTGCCACGGTTTCAGCTTGAATATCCCGTTTAATATAATCAAAAGGATTGTAGCGATCACTGTGAGCCATATTGGCAAAGTTGACGACATGTACTTGATAACCCTGGGCCAGTTTGATTCCGGCCGTCTTTTCGTATAATTCCCCCTTGGGATCGGTCACAACAATGCTATTCTCTGTCTCGTTAAACAGGTTGGTAATCACGACTGATTGGGTCTTATACGATCCTGGGCCCCCAACCACAAAGATATTCCGATTGGGTTTGGTACTGTTATTTTGGTAAACAATCTGTTTATCTACGATTCCTAAAATTGTCCCATTCATGCGTTTACCTCCAATGTGGTTAGCTTTAGATGACTTTTCTGATTTACTTCTTTTTCATCTGTATTCTGATTAACTGATAAATGAAAGATAAAATGACTGTGATAACTGTAAATACAAAAGTAGGTGTGTTCCAACCCTGAAATAGAAACAAAACTATTGCAATTAACAACGTGATGATCGTAACTATTCGTACTAATAAATCTGGTCTGTTCATGCTTCTTACTTCCTTTCACTTGTCTGTCTTGGATTGTGTTTCTTGTTTTGTTAATGCCTCTAATATTTCTGTTGTAGTGCTCCTGTTAAACGCTGTGGTGAGGTCTTTAGCATTGATACTAAAGTAATGTTCACTCAACTCTTTTAGATCACCCCAGGTCGCACTCCCGTGGGTTTCAGTGTCCGCAGTTTCCCAAGCTTTATGTTTGCTATTTCGTTTCAAGGCAAAATAGATGGTGTATAGGATCACGGCGACACTGACAATAATTAGTACTGGGTTCTTTTGGCCCAAATACAAGTTGTAATAATGCCAGGGGTGTAAAGCTAATTGTTTTAACACCGTTGGCATATGATCTGCAAAAGTTAGCTTATAGTGCGACAAGGCCATGACTGATCCAGCTAAAATCTCCGCTAAATACAAGCCAATGATTAGCGTTAGTAGATATGGCCAGCTGACTTTAACGCTGTTTAATAATTTGTCTTTCATTTAATCACCTACTATCTGTTTAATTCTTTGTTGGTTGGTGCCGGTGTACCGTTGCTTACCATGGATCAAGGTTGGTACTGACGTTAATTGATATTGCTGAATGTAGTGCCGATTCTGCGGTTGATTCATGTTAATCAAGACGATGTTGTGACTGATTGCGTTGTGCCAATAAATCTGATGAAAAATAGCTTGGCAATCCGGGCAATCATCACGATAGAAGAACAACACTTTTTCAGGGTGCTTAGCCAGCGTCACAACTGGCCGCTGTTTTTCCACGTGATTGACGTATTGATGACCAGTAAACCCGCTAACGGCTAAAACCACCACGATTACCGCTAGGGCCTTACCAACCCGCTTAATTAAGGTCACTGGCTTTGAAGCTACTGCCTAAGTTTTGGACTGCGGTGATTCGATTCGTGGTGGTATCGAAAGTCACTTGATAAAGCACCGTCGCCTTTTGCCAGTCGTTGTCGCCACTCTTACTTTCATAACTGACGACGGCCAAGCCCTTCATGTTTTGCCCCTGCTTGCTTTGCGTATACAGGTTCAGTTGGTTTAACTTGGCTGAAACACTATTGCTATCACCATACGTGCCTTTATTTGAAAAGTATTGCTGATATAGCTTGTCGGAAATCAAGTCTTTCACGCCATCTTTACGCTGCCCGTAGGTCTTGGGCTTAAAGTTATTCATGACCTTAAAGAACTTGGTGACTACCGTATTAAAGCTAAGTTCAGCCTGACTTTTGTCTTTATTATTTTGGTAGGTCTTATAACTGTCAATTTGGGTGCTCAATAACTGCTTTTGTTGGTTGGTTTTAGTCAATTGCTGACTAACTTGTCGCTTTTGCTGTTGTAAGCGACTGATCTGTTGTTGCGCCTGCTTAACTTGGCTATGTTGATAGGCATTCGCCCCTAATGACATGACTAAGATCAAACTACCAATCGCAATACTTAAAACCATGCTGCGTTTCATTTACTCGTCCTCCTTACTTCTTGATTGGCCGAGCTAACGTCACATCGCTACCACTTAGTAAGCTATAAAAGGCGGTGCCAAAGGTGCTTTCGTTAACTTTGTCACCCGTACCACCTTGCTCAATGATCTTGGTGGCTTTGCCTTGCCATTTGCCTAGCAGAATGGCAGTATGCCCGTTGTTGCCGGCTCCCACACCTTGATTGACGATGACAATATCGCCGGCTTTCGCGTCATTTTCACTAATCTGTTTCAGATATTGATGACTGCCTTTGGCGTCACTTGCCATCGTACCGGTAAACCAGCCCATGTTGGCCGGTACCTTGTAACCAGCTTTATTAAGCGCTAACCAGACAAAGCCCGAACAATCCGTCCCACCGGTTTTGTTAGGGTTCTTTAAATCGCTACCTAAATCGGGGTTGGGGTGGGTTTGCACATAGTAGAAGTCACCTTTCATACTTTCCGCATTTTTGACGATACTCCCACCGGAATAGCCCGGGTCACTATCACAACCTAGCTCGGTCAGATCGCCTGAACTCGCATTGTCTAAGGTATTACCGGCCACGGGATCACTCGCCCCGAACACGGAATACCAGTGATCGGCATACCCGTATCTTTGGCTTAAATACCATTGTTCCGGGTTCTTACTCATACCCTCGTAATCCATTAACCAAGATTTGGTCGCTTTATGCACGTCCGTATATTTAAAAATCTGCTTGTTTGACGCATAGTAACTACTGTTCAATTCTTGGTCGAGATAATCCAACTGTACCCCGAGATTGGTCGCTGATTTGTTTTCTTTGTGGGCTAAATCTTCCAGCTTATCTTTTCGACCGCCTAACCACTGGGCTAAGCCCGTGGCCCCGGAACTTGAATTAACCGAATTAGGATCAAGGCGACTTTCTAGTTGTAAGACCCCCAATATACCGGCGGCCGCTTGTGGGGTGGCACCATACTTCTGTTTCCAGTGCGCATAGATATTTTTAGCATTGGTTGTCATATCCTTGCTATCAAGCTGGGTCTGGGTGGTGGTAGTCGAATTATCACAACCGTTTTCTTGCAATTGACCTGTTACTGCCGCAATTAACAAGATGATTAGCAGAATGGTGCCACCCACAATATAAGCAATCAATTTCCACTTCTTTTTCTTATATTCAAATGACAATACCTGCATTTAATCACCCACTTTGTGCTTGGCCTGATCAACTTGTTTTTGCGCTGCTGATTGGTCACTCTGCGCGTTCTTTAAATCCGACTTAGCCGAATCCACCTTCTTGTCTTTGTCCTTATCTTTACTGCCATCAATCTTGTTGGCGTCATCTAACTTCTTTTGGGCGTCGCTAACTTCGTTCTTAGCGGCATTGAGACTTAACAGGGCTTTTAAATACTTAGCTTTAGGACTGTTCACGCCGGCTAATTTGGTTTGGACGGTCTGGGCGTCTTGCGTATCGTTATGGGCGAGGAAAGCTTGCCCCATTCTCAATAAAACATCACCGTTCGTCGTAAAGGATAATTGGTTATTGAGCATATTGGTATCGTAGTTAACAATCGCTTTTTCAAGCTTCAACTGGTCTTTTTGCTTGCTTGTCGCCTTAGTTGGTAATTCCCACTTGGCAACCTGCCCGCTATCCTTGTTGGCATAAGCCGTGTTGACAACCTTATTCAACTGGCTTGGGTCAACCTTTAAAGCTTGCTGGTACTGACCATGCTTTAAAAAGACACTGACTTGCTTAGTTGCAGGGTAGCCGGCCCGTTTCATATCTTTTTGCGCTTCCGACCATTGGTGATCATTTAAAGCGGTCTGAATTTGACCGCTATATTTTAATCGCGTGACCTGGGCTTGGTTCTGGTTAGCTAAGCTTTGATACTTTCGTTCGTCACTTTTATGAACTAAGCCGACGGCCAAAACGGCCACAATCGCCACTCCGGCCACGCTCAACCATAAACGTTGTTTGGTTTTCTGCTGGGCCGTTTCAACTTCCTGCCATTCGTGATAGCTCACAAAGTCCTCAATGCCGTTAACCACTTCCGTTAACTCATTTAACGACGTAGCGTTAGCTACTTGTTGTAAATAGTCGTCCGGGTGTTTAGCTAGGGCTTCTTTAGGATTGCTTAGTAGCCGTTCATAGGGTGTCCCCGTCAAACAAAATAGAATCAGCGCTTTGTATTTAGCTAAATTGCTATGTTTGTCATCATAAGGCATAAGTTCATTGGCCCGGTAAGCGTACCAAACATGTTGCATGGGGTAATACCACAGATTAGCTGGGTTTAAGGCAATACGATACTGGCTATCGTTAACCACATGTTGCGCCATGATTTCCTTGGCAATCGCTGACCGGATCGCCTTATTTTCCTGCGGTAATTCCTTTAATGATCTGACCTTATCCGGCAAGGTATAAGTTAAAACGACCTTCTGGCCTTGCTCAACCACGTTGACTAACTGCAAGAACTTGGAATCAGTTTGTTTTAATTCGTTTAGCTCACTCAACTGGTCATATCGAAACTGATTGTGATTGAGTTCGAGAACTAACTGGTTTCCCTGTCGCTTGAAGGTGCCAACCTCGATATTCAATAACTGGTTTGGTTTACTCATTTAAAGTCCCTCCTTCCTCCTCGGTGGTAGTTAAAGCGTCAATTTCACTGGGAGTTAAGATCACGCGCTTTTGATAATCCGGTTGTTCGGCTGTCTCACGATTGTATTTTTCTTGGTAAGCTTCTGGGTCGATTAGTCGTAATTCTTCTTCGGTCAATTCGACGCGCATAAAGGCGCGTTGGCTACCATAGATCATCAGGGCTTCGCCTTGTCTACGACGTTCTAGTAGCTTCTTTTCTTTATCCGAGAACGTCATACGCAATTTGGTAATCACATCATCAACGCCTTTACCGTCAAGGCCAAAGAATACTTTGGTATAGGAGTTCCCAATAATTGCTTCCCCAATGTTCTGCCCGGTATCTGTCGTGCCCTCGATTACATCTTGAATTTGCTGTGTTCCGGCAATCGCTCCGGCATTGTACTTTCTAAACCGCTTGTATGCTTGGTGGAAAAAGGTGGCGGCCGCTTTGTGCAAGGTCAAAAAGTGAAATTCATCAACAAACAATTTCTTGCGGCTATGCCGATCTTTGGTAATTTCGTCCCATAGATACTGGAAAGTATTCAGATAGGCGGCTGATTGGACTTCCTGCTCACTTTGTAGCGGTTTTAAATCAAAGGAAATGATTTTCCCTTTTAAGTTAACGTTGGTATGGCCGTCAAATAAACTGTTAGAACCATGGGTATAACTGCCTAAGATGTAGTAGAAGTCTTTGACCCGATTGAATTTGTCGGCGTCCTTATCTGCCAATTTTTCCAACTCGTCATAAACATTGGATAAGGTCGGCCACTGATCGTCTTTAATTTCTTTTAAGCGGCTATATTTCAAAACGCCACTGTTGACGTAAGCTTGTTTAACGACATCATCAAGGATTGCCAGTTCAACTTGGGTAATCCCGGTTTTAAGAACTTCAAAGAACCCCTTTAATCGCTGGATTTTATCTTTAACTAGTAAATCGAGGTTTGTGACCGCTTCATCGGCGCTTAAGATTTCTTCGGAAAAGATTTGTAGCGGGTTAATTTTGTACTTAGCATTAGAAGTTAGGTGCAGGACTGCCCCACCTAGGGCTTCGACAATTTTGGTATATTCATTTTCTGGATCAATAATGTAGAGTTGATAGTCTTGAATGGCGTAGCGTAGGATTTTTTGGATCATATAGGTGGTCTTGCCGACCCCCGAGGTCCCGATAATCACTTGATTTTGATTTAGGGTCTTGTTGCGATCCAACATATCTACGGCAATTAAGCTGTTGGTATCTTTGTTAACTCCTTCAATATCGCTTCTCGGTTTTAAGTCCAGAATTTCAGCGTCATCAAAAGGAAACATACTGCTGGCAACTTCGGTATTACTCTCTTTATAGGTGTAATCCCCCATGAGGTTCTCGTTAATTGGCATGGTTGACCAAAATGCTTGGAAAGTCGCTTTAACGGGCACTAAGGGCTTCATTTGTAGTTTAATCAACGTATTCTTAACGCTTTCGGTTAAGTCATCTAATTCTGCTAAATTGTTGGCCCGCAGATAAATCAGCATATGTTGGTACACAAATGTGGTAGAATTATCGAGGTATTTATCTAGTTGCATGTTGGCTGAATCAATATAGTTTTGCAGAATTTTCTTTTTATACGGGTCGAACGTATTGAGCTTCTGCGCTTCCTTATTTTGAATCGTCTTCTTGTAATAGGTAATCATTGAATTGTTACTGGCGCTGTCGATATATTGCACAATATCGATAACGCCTTTTTTGCGCTTCAATTCTGACAACCAGTTGCCGTAAACCCGCTTGGGATAGTCAGCAATCGCTAACACCCGAATAAAATTCTCGCCCGACTGGACGTAGGTGGGGTACTGTTCCCAGCTAAACGGAAATAGTGAATGCAAACTGTCGCGATCAATCAGCTTGGTAAAATCCTCAATCTCCGGTTTAGGCTTACTACCCGTTTGGTCGCTGTTGCCTTGGTTATGCTCTTTTTTAGTTGGCATAAATAAATCAATGACCTTATCACCAAAACTCATCCTGTTTCCCCCCTATCCATTAAAATTGATCAAGTTCTTTAAAATCTCTTGGACTTCTTGACTAGTCAAAACTTTGGCCGTCACATCAAAATCCGTTAACGCATTTTCAATGTCTCGTTTAACCTGTTCGATCTTTTCGTCTAAATGAGTGACGGCTAATTTTAAGCTTTTAACGCTCTTGTCTTTAATCGGTACCTTAACGATTAGCAGATGTTGCTTAGTTGTCATGTTTTTGGATTCTTGGACTTTAGTAAAGTGATCCAAGTAACTGGCTATGAGCTGGATTTTGAACTGTTGCTCCGGGTGGCCTTTTTGTAAGGCGAGATACCGCCGTTTGAGACCATTGAGATAAGCCGTCATATTGACGGTAATCGTTGGCTCTAAGAACTGTAACGTGTCATCAACGCCTTCACCTAAGGTACTCATGAGAAACGCGCCATAGTCCTCAAAAACGTCCTGTTGTTCGGTTTCATTAAGTAGATCAAGGTTGATCCCACTAACTTCCAAAATGCCAACGAGATTACCCGTTTTGGTAACTTCGTAATTACCATACATACCCACCACCAAGCTCATGTCATCAATGGTCTCTTTGCCATAATTGATTTTAGGCGGTTGGTAATCCCAATCGAGTTTCGCTGATTTATTGGCGGTTTTGCTCTTCTTCAAACGCATTTAGTTCACCTCGCTTCTTCGGTTTTAAATAAAACAGTTTCTGACCATTGGCATAGTGGCGTTTCAACTTAAAGTTATCCCGCACTTTAATATTCTTCCGCGCCGCAACTGGCCTAATTGTTAAAATAGCCATGACAATCGTCATGGCTAAGACAACAATCACTATTTTTATCAGGACTAAGATCAGACCATAGGGTGGGATCGCAATAAAAATTAAGCCCACTAGTCCTGCCAGCGCCGCATAGCCAAAATCCTTCAAGGTGTAGTCTTTCCAGATCCCGTAATCTTTATCTACGTTCTCTGGGAAGATAAATTCTTTTCCTTTCTTCATTTGGCAGGCTCCTTTTTAAATTAAGTGAATAGGCTGTAAACCCAAGGTAATAGCCAGATAATCGCTGCCGCTAGGGCCACTAAACCAGCCACCCGACCAACCGCGTGATAAACCTCTGATTTTTCTCGCGGATCGTCTGCGTCAGGCATTCTTTTGATAATAATAAATAGTGCGACACAAATCCCGACTAAAACGACCAACCCAGTTAAAATACCTTGAATCGTCTTACCAGCGCTGGTTAGCTTGCTTTTAACTTCGCCACCGTCCGCCGCCAAAACAACCTGGGCGTTCATCAAGCCCAAATAGATTGCAGTAGCTCCAGTAGTTGCTAGCGCTTTTACTTTGCTGAACTTCATGTTATTCCTCCTTTCCCTCGTCTTCTGATGACCGTAATTGAACTTGTTCTGCCTGCGTTTCTTCTGGCTCACGCTGATAGAACTTGTTCATTTGTTCCTCGGCAATTTGCTGGCTTGGTAATGGATCGGTGGCTAATTTGACGCGGCCGTTTTCACTCGTGGCTAAGTAATACTCTTTTTCTGACTGGCCTAATTCTTGGGTCTCTAAGACATGCAAATTATGTTCGTAACGGTCTAAGGCGTTATCAACTTCTAAGCCATAGAAACCTAAGAAACCTTCCAGGAAACTCTCACCAAAAAAGGTCATTTCATTTTTGATCTGCTTATATTGATGAGTCGGTTTATCACTTACCAATTTTTCGGCCTTTTTAGCATTTTGACTGTCTTGGTGGCGATTAAACCAACCACTAAGCTTTAACGGCTCAGTCTTCAACTGGCGTTTAACGGTCTTCTTAATCATTGCTTGCCGAACTTCATCGATTGGCTGACCGTCTTGATCTAATATCGCTTGTAGCTGCTTCTGGTCAGTTAGTGCTTGGTCGTCATCAACCACAATCGCCTTTTGGTCATCATGTAGTAACTTGCCATTAATGCCTTGCCAGCTTTCTACTTTCATTAAATCACCTCCTCAAAAAAAGCGCGTTAGGGACGCTAAACAACTAGCTTTCCCCTAACCCGCCCGGTAAAATGGATTATTAGGAGGGTGACACCTAGAAGTTGCGGTTCTAGGTGCTGATCCCCGTTAGCAACTTCACTGCTTACGAGGACGCCCTCTTTTTTTATGTGGTTTTTAATCCATTCAATGCCATCTTCAGATATTAATTTAACTTTGCCCGTTTCCATGAGCATTTCACTTGGCAACTCGTTAGGGTGCCGTCTTAACCAAACACTCACGTACGTACTACCTCGTTCAAGCTTGAGACTAGCTTGAGCTAAGCTAAACCATTCCTGTTTCTTTGTCACATGTGAATACTCCTTTCCCTATATTATGGGTTCATTGTACCATTAAATGAGCACGTTGGTGCACTTTTAATTTTACATTTAGATTACAAGTGCATGCCCCCATCTTCATGCCGGTTTCGAGTTTGGTGTTGCCGTTGCTTTTTCGTCATTTCCCACTCGGTCTCCTTTAGCCCACGTAGTTGCTGCTTTCTTAGATAGTCCGTATTTTTCGCATATAAAATGGTCATTAAGGCTTCGTCCAAAATATTCATCAGATAATTTTTCGAGCTAGTTGGGTGGTAATTAATGGCCTGATAGTCCTTAACTTGAGCTTGCTTATATTGATCAAACCGCATTGCCTGTTGTTTCAAACGGGTTTGTACCATTTCAATTTGTTTGTGATCCAACTTAGGATCTTGGCCACATTCGCCGATAAACAGTTGCCGAGTGCCATCATGTTTTAAGACCCGTTGTAATCGGTGGTTCTGAATATCTTTTAATTCAATTTTACCTAACAGGTAATTCAAACCAGCTTGGTGTTGCTGACTAGTAAAGACTACCGGTGGCTGCTGTTGCAATTGACTAAGATCATTGGCGCTTAATGGCTTTAATTCTGGGTCATAGTAAACCACAGCGGTATAGATTTGCTCCTTGTCAATCGTCTCTAGCTTATCGAGGTCACTGTCCGGAAAAGCAGTCGTTAGAATGCTGTTGTATTGAGTTTGCACCACGGCTTTAACTTCCCGCATGACCCGTAAATTTTTCACCGCTTTAGAAATGAATTCGAGTTCGTTAGGTTGATAAGCGGCTAGCATGCCCCGATCAGTATGCTTCAAATCGTCTAACTGGTGACCATGTTTGGCTAGTACCGTGGTTAATTGCTTCTCAATTGTTTGGGCCTGCTGATTAACTAACTGCCAGCTGGTATACGGCCGCTTGGTAAACGTCAATAATTGCTGGGTCAGTAAGTCGTTTCGAATATCCGCTAACCGTTCTGCCAATTCGCTACCTTTGAAAATCGTTTGTTCACTATTAGTTTCTTTAATCAGTTCCCGTCGTTCAGCGGCGGTTGTCTGTTCAAAATTAAGTTCCGGATAAAGCTTTTTCGTTGCTCGTTCCACCACTTTATTTAACAACTGATTAGCTTGTGCTAGTGATGTCGTTTGCTGGTCAATGGTCAGTAGTTGTTGAGTTACATCTTCACCAACCGCGTGTTTAATTAATAAGCTGTTTTTCCAATTAAATAGCATGCGCTGTTTATCATCTAAATGTTCTAAATCGACATAGGTTTTCAATTGCTGACTTAGATGACTAATTGTGTGTTTTTCAGAGAACGATAGCTCGTCAGTTAACGCGTCAAAATGTTCATGATTTCTTATCTTTTCGTCAAGATTATGATATTTAGCTTGAGCGTTTCTTTGCGCTCTAACTTGTTGATTAAATACTTTTCGATTTTTTCTTTGGCTGTTAATGCCTTCGTGTTGGGTAGGTGTCTCTTGAATCCCTTGATCGACAAACGATTTTTCACTAATCCGATCCGGAATATTTTTTTGTGCTAAAGACTGATTAACACTTGTTGCCCAATTATGCCGCCACTCATTAATTTTTTCCTTTTTATCCCAATCAACCAACCAAATTTTTCTTTGTTTTGGAAACCCGCTTTTGGTTAAAAGTTGCTTGCCATTTTCATCTTTAATGTATTGCGTCTTTGCTTTTAATCCCCAACTACCATCGGGGTTAAATGGGCGATTGGTTAACATCACATGTGCATGCGGATTGTCTGGGTGATCGCGATGAATTGCTACGTCAGCTACCATACCTTGATCGACAAAATTTTCTTGCACATATTTTGTCAGTAATTCCTTCTGTTCGGATTCACTTAATTCTACCGGTAAAGCCACGTTAAATTCTTTCGCATACCGTGAGTTTGATTTACGATCGTTCTTTTCAACTTCATTCCATAATTTTTCTCGATCACTGGCCCATTCTGGTGCATTTTTGGGGGTTAAAATAAAGCTTTCTGGAATTACCGATCGGGCATAGAAATATCGGCGACCTTCTTTATCATCAAATAATTTTTCACCACTTCGATAAGCCGCACTGGCAATCGCACTTCGTCCTTTTCCAGCACTAATATTACTAAAACTAATATGAAATATTGCCATGTTATTCACCTCTTTACTTTGATTCTATGGGTTTTCTTCTGTTGTCGACATCGGCGACTTATAATACAGGTTTTTGGGGGGTTAGCACAACATAGAATTTATTCTATGTGTAAGTGCGCATTGACCTCGTTTCACTCGGTCTTCTGTTTCTCTTAACTTTAACTTAGTGTATGCCTTCCGCTTCGCTATTTCAACTTTTATACTTTGACTTAACGTTTCCCTTATGATATAGTGTCGGTGATTATTTCTAATATGATTGGAGGGATCATTATGTCTCAAAGCAACTTAGAAAAACAAGAAGCTAAATTAAAAGCCCTTAATCAAAAAATTAAGGACGAAAAAAATAAGATTGAACAACGGCTAGGTAAACAAATCATCAGTCAAGCCAATTTAGATTATGCTAATTTGTCTAACGATCAGATTAAGCTTTTAGCTAAGCAATTTTCTGAATTTTTAAAGGTAAAGTCCGTAGATCATTAGCCATACGAGATGGGGAAATTCCATGTCTAATCAATATGAAAAACTAGTCGAGCAACAAGCGCGTTTAAAACAAAAAATTGAGCGGGAAGATTTTAAATTACGGCAATCTAAATACTATGAAAATCGGCAAGCCCGCAAAGACCGTTCTCGCCGATTAATTCAAAAAGGGGCTTTATTAGAAAAGTACTTCCAAGCTAATAACCTCTCGGTCGAACAAACCGAAGAACTTTTAAAAATATTTGCTGACTATGTTAACGCCCATAAACCGGATAAATTAAAAAACGATCAACCTAATAACTAGGCCGATCGTTTTTATTTTCAGGATTGTTTTTTGGCTTAATTTCTGGATTGTGTTTAGCAAAGTCTTTTAACTGTTTTTGAATTCTTTGTGTAAGCTCTGCTTTACTTTTTTTGTGCTTCCTTTTACTTGATCGCTGTTGAATTATCTTTTGACCTTTACCTCTTCTTTTTGATTTTAGGTCAAGCGTAAAATCTGAAATTTTATTTTGATCTAGCTTACTTAAATGACCGATTTCTTTAAAGTTTAAACCGGCTTTGGGAAAGCGATAAATATTACCAAGATCGACCCAGGAAGGTTTCTTCAACCCAGCGGATTGCCAATCTTGAATCGGATAATATTGTTGCTTGATATAAGCCGACTTCTTTTCATACTGACTAGTAATTTTAAAAGCCTCGACCTTCTGTTCTGATACCCGACGAATTAAAACTGGCCGAGACTTGCCACCGTTAGTTTCTACAAAACTAACGTATAGGCTGACTAAGTCATTAGTCCTCATCTGGATCGTTGAGCCAATCAGCGACCTCTTTAGCGTCTTTGAACTCGGTGACTGGTGCCCCTTCGGTCGCCTTTAAAAAGCGTAAATTAGCTCTTTCTTCTTCGCTTAAAGACGCATTAAAAGGTAAAGCACCATTAGCAACAATCCGCTTGTAAAACATGTTAATGGCCGTGGTTGGACTTAAGCCCAATTCGCTTAAAATTGCTTCGGTATCATCGGCCAAATCTTTATCAATCTTGACTTGGACCCGTTTCTTTTCCTTAACTGCCATGATTGTCTCATCTCCTTTATTTTGCTACTACCATTGTACTACCTTTTGAGTACCTTATCAATAGATAAATCCTTGGCCTCAAATCACTTGAGCTTGGTGTTGATCTAAAGGCTGAACTTTTGAGCTGGTTAGCCTGGTTAGCTCTGACACTCATTTAAAAGCCCCTATTCTTATGTTTAAACCATTTAAATCTAACTTAAGCTAAATTAGGTTAGTAAGTCTTAAAATCGCTTAGAAAGAATTTTGTAGCCTTTTAGGACTAGTAGTACAACCCACTGTTATCGTTGTCGGCCGATTTTTCTTCTTCGGGGTGTTTGGCCGCATATTCTCTAGCCGCTTGTTTATTCCACCAAACGCCAAAGAGGTTTTGCATGGTGCCGTATAAGTAGTTCTCAACATTCTTGATGTGCTTCTCATTGCTTCTCAGGGCGTTAAAGTAGCGTCTCAAGGCTTTAGTCATTAAAGGTTTCAGTTCCTCATCATCAAGTGGGATTATGACACCAATATCTTTGTGATCTTTCTCAACTCGGTACTTAGCATTTAAGATAATGCCAATGAAGCGCCGCATTTGTTGTGGGGTACGGCTTCTGGTTCTAAGAAAACGGGTAAGCCACTGTCTTCATCAGTTAAGAAGTCATTAGCATGGTTCACCAAATCCTTGTTTTGTTTTTCAATTTCTGCTGGTGAGAAATTGGCTGTGGAAAAATTTAATTTTTGAGTATCTATCTTGTATCTATCTTTATCTTTTTCTTTAGGTTCTTTATATAGATTAACTGCACTTTTTGCAGTTCCGCTTGTAGCAAGGGTTTGAGACACTTTTGGGCTATCTTCACCGCGTAAATAGACATCGGTTGCTTTCACATCGAGCTTGGACAGATATAAGCGATTCGGTTCATTCTTTTTTGTTTTTGGGTTAAAGCCCAGTTGTTTTTGCATCAGCAAATGAGCGGATTCGAGTTCTTTTTTAATTTTGACGACTTTTTGATTATGGCAA
>NZ_JBTYYZ010000016.1:0-27756 GCF_054881455.1 Companilactobacillus sp. FL22-3
AGGAAGTCTTTTTAGTTATCTTATAAAGTAAATAATGTTTGTACACCAAAAATCAATAAGAATACTCCAAAAATCAAACTGAAGATCAAGGCTATTAAAGCAAAGATCACCGGACTTGATTGCTGGCGAATATTGTTAAAATACTGTTTAGAAATATAAATCTGCCAAATTCCAAGTAATATAGCACCAATTCCTAAAATTAATTTCATCTTATGACCCTTATTTCAATTTAAGTTGTGTCACACACTCGATATGATTTGTCATTGGGAACATATCAACTGGAGTAACGTCACCAATTTCATACATATCGTTCAATAACGACAAGTCACGAGCTAATGTTGCAGGATTACAACTGATATAAACGATTTTCTTTGGTTTGATGTTCTTCAAAGAATCAATCAAAGAACTAGCCAAGCCCTTACGAGGAGGATCGACCATTAGAACATCGACTGAAACGTCATTTTTAGCCCATTCGTCCAAGACATCTTCGGTCTTACCGACAACGAAGTCAGTATTAGTGATGTTGTTCAATTTAGCGTTTTGATCAGCATCCTTAACCGCATCTTCAATAACTTCAATACCAGTGACATGTTTAGCTTTATTAGCTAAAGACAATCCAATTGTACCAATACCTGAGTATGCATCCACGACATTTTCTTTACCGGTTAACTCAGCTTTATCGATTGCAAGTTGATACAAGTTTTGTGTTTGAACTGGATTGACTTGATAGAACGATCTTGGCGAAATCCGATATTTATGACCCAAAATCTCATCGTCAATATACTTCTTGCCACCCAATAATGTCATCTTCTGCCCAAAGATAACATTAGTATTTTTGGAATTAATATTCAAAAATAGTGACTTAACTTCAGGGTTAGCCAAAATTTCGTTCGTAATGTCTTTGTAGTGTGAAATATCAGGGGTACGAGAAACCAAAACGATCATCATTTCACCAGTAAAGTAAGCTCGGCGCACCATGATGGTTCTGATTTGTCCCTTT
The DNA here is from genome assembly GCF_054881455.1 of Companilactobacillus sp. FL22-3. Classification (NCBI taxonomy): domain Bacteria; kingdom Bacillati; phylum Bacillota; class Bacilli; order Lactobacillales; family Lactobacillaceae; genus Companilactobacillus; species Companilactobacillus sp. FL22-3. The sequence continues at coordinate 1,001 of NZ_JBTYYZ010000016.1, forward strand.
TGATTTTCCTCATCGAAGCCACGAACATTATATTTTCTCAAAATGTCACGCACACGGATAATTTCAGCATCGATCTTTGGATCTTGAATTAAGAAGTTTTCCATTGGCACTAATTCATGTGAGCGGCGACGATAAAATCCAGTAGTCAATTTGCCATTGATTTGGCGAACTGGTACTTGAGCTTTGTTTCGATAATTGAATGGTGATTCCATTCCTAGAGTTTGATTGACCACAACATCTTTCAGACCAATCTTGTTGAAATCTGTCACCACTTGATCGTGTTTAAATTCCAACTGTTTGTCATATTTTAAATGGCTTAAAGGAGCAATCCCTGTTTGTGCATAGACAGCATCAATGTCGTGGACACGGTCAGGAGATTCCTTCAAAACAGATAGAGTTCTGGCAAAGCCAAAGTTTTTATTTACTCGTGTAATCACAGCTTTAACTTTTTCGCCTGGTAAAGCATTGTCAACAAAGAGTGTAAAATCATCAACTTTGGCGACACCTTTACCTTCATATGACAGATCTTCAATTGTCAATTCTAATTCTTGGTTCTTCTTCAAATTTGGTTTTTCCATTTTTCACCTATACATAGAAAAAAGAAGTGTTCAAAAATTGATCCACTCCCTAATTCTTTTTTATTTATCTTCTGTTGTTTGTTCTTTCTTACTATCGAGATTCTTCTCTTCTTCGATGATCTTTTCGCCCGCATCCTTTTCACTCAAAGTTGGGCTATCGATTGCCTTTAGTGGAATGGAATCAACATTAGCATAAATATTGAGATGATTATGCAAATTGATAAATTCCATTGGTGCATCCCCACCATATTCACCATCCAAGTTGACCATGACCCGATTATTGTCATTAGCTTTGACACTGATCTTCTTAGTCTTAGTGTAAATAACTTTAGGATTGTAAACGTGACGTCCACCATTTAAGACTAAAGCAATCAAATGAACAAGATCACGTAAATTAGTCTCTTTGACGATGATCAACGAAAAAGTTCCATCACCAATCACGGAGTTTGGAGCAATCTGTTCCATTCCACCGATCGAATTGGTTAAACCGATCAGAAACATTGTGGCTTTACCATCAAATACACCTTGATCATATTCGATGTGCATATCAATTGGACTGATTCGAGGCAACATTTCAGCACCTTTCACCAGATAAGCTAAGTAACCCAAAATGGATTTATAAGCTGAAGGCACTTCATATGTCAATTCAGTCATTGACCCGCCACCAGCAATATTGATGAAGTACTTAGAACCTGCTTGACCAATATCGACTGGTAACTTCTGCCCTTTCAGGATTACTTTGGCTGCCTCAACGACATCATCACGTGGAATCTTCAAAGCTCTGGCATAATCATTCGTTGTACCAGCAGGAATAATAGCTAACTCTGGGCGTTTGTCCAAATCAGCTATTCCGTTAACGACCTCATTGATCGTCCCGTCACCACCAGCTGCCACAACTAATTCAAAGCCTTCTTTAGCAACTCTTCTGGCCTCATCTTTGGCTGAGTTTTTCTTCGGAGTGGTTCGATAAGCACTAGCCTCATAACCAGCTTTTTCAATAATATTCAAAATGTCTCCAACATTACTGTTCATGGTCTCATGGCCTGAAGTTGGATTATAAATAAGTCTAGCACGCATATCTTTCCCTCACTAACGACTCTTTAACTCTGCCATCAAAATCTTATTAACAACTTTGGGATTAGCTTGACCGTGAGTTTGTTTCATGATTTGACCAACTAAGTAGCCAACAGCACGATCTTTACCATTCTTAAAGTCATCGATTGATTGTTGATTATTATCTAATATTTCTAAAATAATTGGTTTCAAGACAGCTGGATCAGATTCTTGGACAAGTCCTTTAGACTTAACCCATTCCTCAGGTTCTGTTCCATTACTGATTGTTTCTTGGAAGACCTTCTTAGCAATCTTAGAAGAAATAGTTCCGTTTGAAATCAAATTGATCATCTTAGCTAAATGTTCAGGTGTCAATTTTGTTTCAAGCAAGTCCATTTTATTTTCGTTCAGATAAGCATTAACTTCACCCATCAACCAGTTAGAAACTAGTTTTGGATTAGCATCAAAACCGACTGCTTCGTCAAAGAAATCTGACATTTCCTTTGTATCCGTCAAAACGCCAGCATCGTATTCAGGAATACCTAATTCATTGATATAACGTTTTCTTCTGTCAGCAGCTGATTCAGGTAAGTTAGCTTGAATTTCAGCGACCCATTCTGGAGCAATATCATAATCAGGTAGATCTGGCTCTGGGAAGTAACGATAATCGTCAGCTCCAGATTTAACACGCATTAGGAATGTTTCACCAGTCTTCTCATCAAAACGTCTCGTCTCTTGGCCAATTGTCTTACCTTGTTTAAGGATAGCAGCTTGACGCTTTTCTTCATAGGCCAAACCTAATTTAACGTGATTAAATGAGTTCAAGTTCTTTAATTCGACTTTAGTTCCGTATGTATCTGAACCTACAGGACGGATAGAAATATTGGTATCAACACGCATTGAACCTTCTTCCATCTTAACATCAGATGCCCCAGTAAACTGAATGATCTTCCGTAAATTTTCCAAATATTGGTAAGCTTCTTCAGGAGACTTCATATCAGCTTTAGAAACAATTTCAATCAAAGGTGTTCCTTGACGGTTCAAATCGACATAAGAATAACCATTATTGCCGTGGGTATTCTTACCAGCATCTTCTTCGACGTGAAGTTCTTCGATACCAATCTTTTTCTTTTTGCCATCAACTTCAATTTCAACATAACCATCGTGACCCAATGGCTTGTCTTGTTGGGTAATTTGGTAAGCTTTAGGATTATCTGGGTAGAAGTAGTTCTTACGATCAAAGTGAGTGTGGTTTTCAATTTGAGCATTCAAGGCTAATCCAACCATGATACCAAGTCGATAAGCATTTTTATTTACAGTTGGTAATGTTCCAGGAAAACCAAAATCAATAACGTTGGTATTGATATTAGATTCAGCACCATAAGCAACGGGTGTTGGACTATACATCTTGGACTTAGTCTTTAACTCAACGTGGACTTCAAGTCCGATAGTTGTTTCAAAATTCATTAGTCTTCCCCCTTAAGTGCAGTTGGTATTTGTTCATAGAATTTATTTTCTTCTTGCAAAGCATAGGCCGCATTGAAGACATCTTGTTCAGCAAATGGTTTACCAATGATCTGTAGACCAATTGGAAGTCCATCAGCTAAGCCAGCAGGCACTGAAGCAGCAGGCAGACCAGCCAAGTTGGCAGGGATCGTCAAGATATCATTCATGTACATTGCCAATGGATCGTCAACTTTTTCACCGATCTTAAAGGCTGGTGTTGTAGTTGATGGTCCCATAATTAAGTCGTGATCTTTTAAGACATCGTTCATTTCTTGGATGAAAAGTGTTCTTACTTCAGCAGCTTTCTTGAAGTAGGCATCGTAAGCACCAGCAGATAAGGCAAAAGTACCTAACATGATCCGACGTTTAACTTCATCGCCAAAACCTTCTGATCTTGAGTTTACGAATAAGTCTTTAATATTCTTAACGTCTTTAGCGCGAAAACCGTATCTAACGCCATCATATCTTTGAAGGTTCGATGAAGCTTCACTAGATGCTAAAACATAATAAACTTCAACAGCATGCTTCAAAGCAGGCAAACTTACTTCGTCTACAGTCGCACCCATCTTCTTGTAAGCTTCCAAAGCTTTATTGACGTTGTCTAAGACTTCCGGATGAGTCCCCTCATTCCAAAATTCCTTAGGAACAGCAATTTTAACCCCGTGCATATCTTTATTCAAGTTAGCACGGTAATCAGGAACTTCTTTAGTTGAACTAGTTGAATCATGATCATCATGACCAGCAATTACTGATAAAACAGCCGCTGAATCTTCAACACGTTTTGACATGACACCGACTTGATCAAGACTTGAAGCAAAGGCAATTACACCCCAACGAGAAACACGACCATAAGTTGGCTTGATACCAAAAATACCATTGAAAGCAGCTGGTTGTCTAATTGAACCACCAGTATCAGTACCTAAAGCGGCGATAACTTCACCCGCAGCAACTGCAGCAGCTGAACCACCAGATGAACCACCGGGAACACGACTGAAGTCCCAAGGATTAACAGAAGTTCCATAATAAGATGTTTCTGTAGATGAACCCATAGCAAACTCATCCAAGTTAGTCTTACCAACGTTGATTGCTCCAGCAGCCTCTAATTTATCCATAACAGTTGCATTGTAAACTGGCATGAAATTGTAAAGGATCTTGCTAGCAGCAGTAGTCTTCAAACCATTAGTAACGATATTATCCTTGATACCAATTGGCATCCCAGCTAATGGTCCATTGATTCCCTCAGCATCAACTTTTTTAGCAGCTTCTTGTGCCTTGTCATTGACAGTAATGAAAGTATTTAGCTTCTTTTCATTATCTTTTACACTTGTTAAAGCTTGATCGGTCAAAGCTTGGGCCGTTATTTCTTTGTTGACTAACTTCTCATGCAAAGAAGCAATTGTCTCTTTTTTGATGTCCACTATTCGTCATCCTCCTTGTCAACGATCGTTGGTACTTTGATAAGGTTATTATCAACTTCGGGAACGTTTTCCAACATTTGTTCTCTCGTTTGTGTACGGATACCCTCATCTTCACGGAAGACAGTCTTAGTGTCACCCATATTATATGTTGGCTCTACACCAGTCGTATCAACTGATGAAAGATTACTTTCCATGCTGACGATCTTGTCTAATTGCTTAACAAAACTATCAACTTCATCTTCGCCAAATTTCAAATTAGCCAAAGTGGCAACGTGTAAAATTTCTTCTTTTGAAATCATTTATTTCTCCTCTTTAATCTGCATTATAAACGTGAGAATTGAACTTACCGTTTGTTCTTGTAACAACAGCTTGTTGCGAATCAACGGTTTGAATATTGATATCCAGATCAGCTCCAGATGGCAAGTACTTCTGAGCACTTGTCTGTACGAACTGAGTGAAACTCATCACTTGAGCCAAGCCGTCGAATTGGGTATTGATTGTAATATCCATCGACTTCAAGTTTGACCCGTCATAGTGAGCTTGTGCTGTCACACCCGACAAGTTAGGGAAGTAATTTTGGATATGGTCTTTAAAGTTAGCAAAGGCATCAGAATCGCTACTGTTGATGGCTGAATCGCCGTTAACTGTTGGCAACATCTGGTTTTGATAATCCAAGGTACTCCAAGAACCTAAGTCGCCACTCTTGCTAACTGCATATTGGAAATAAGTTCCCCCAACCAAAGTGTCTTCAGGAGCGACTGTATACAGTCCAACTACGATAGGAATATTCCCTACCTTACTATCTTTACGCAATCTTTTAACAACTTCTTTGGCAATTCTCTCACCTTGAGCCTTACGTTCTTCGGCTGAGATAGTCGTCTTATAAGTGGCTCCATACTGCTTCTTTTGATAATAATCGATTTTATTTAAAGCAATCCCAATCGACATTCCAGCCAATTTATATTTACCATCTTGTTTTTGAAGATAATCTTCTTCAAGCATTTGTTGGAAATACATCGGTGTTCGTTTGTTAGCATCAGTTGAACCATTCGATTTTGGATTCAAACCACTTGGGTTCTTGCTGGACTTACGTCCTAACCAATCGGTGACCGTGCTAGCAGACAAGACTTGACCTTCTTGGAAAACATATGAATTTGTTGAGAATTGTTTTCTCGACAAAGACATCAAACCACTTTCAAAACTTCGACTGTTGAACTGATTGGAATTATCAGCTGCAGTGATTCCTGAAATAGGACTGGTTTTATATTTTCCACCACTTAATAAAACATCATAATTACTAGAATCTGATGCGGATGTTGTTTGAACGGAACTCTTCGATGAGTCGCTACCGCCAGAAGATAAACTAGAACTTTGTAAATTACCACAGGCAGCTAATAACAACGAGCACATTAGCAATAACGATGTAGTTTTTAAGAATTTTTTCAAAACTTTTCTCCTACTCTTTGGCATTATCTAAATAATCGGATAATGTTGTTTCATCAATAATCTGCGTTCCCAATTGTTGAGCTTTAGTCAATTTGCTACCGGCTTTTTGGCCAGCAATCAAAATATCAGTCTTCTTGGTGACCGAATTAGTAACCTTAGCACCGAGATTTTCAAGGATCTCGGCCAATTCTGAACGTTTATAATTTTGCAAGGTACCGGTTATAACAATTATTTTATCAGTAAAGTGACTGTTTGTTTCATTAGAATTCGAACTACTAATAAAATTCATATTAATATTTACTGATTTTAGTTCATTAATCAACTTTTTAACATCATCATTGGCAAAATAAGTCACAATACTATCTGCAATTATCTCACCCATAGTATTGACTTCAAGAATTTCTTCTTTATTTGCAGACATCAAATTATCCAAACTTCCAAAGTGTTCCGCCAAAATTCGACCAGCCTTCGCACCAACATGTCTAATTCCAAGGCCAAAAATCAATCGTTCAACTGAATTGCTTTTAGAATTATCAATAGCGGTCAACAAATTATTGATCGATTTTTCTTTGAAACCGTCTAAAGTGGCTAAATCATCAGCTGTCAGTTTATAAATATCGGCTACATCTTGAACTAACTTCTTCGTATAAAGTTGTTCGATGATCTTAGGTCCCAAGCCGTCAATATTCATGGCATTTCTAGAAGCAAAATGCGTCAATTGCTCTTTAACTTGAGCTGGACACTTAGGATTGATACATCTTAATGCTACTTCATCTTCCAAATGGATCAATTCTGATCCACAGTATGGACAATGGGTTGGTATTTCTGCAGGGACTGAATCATCCGGACGTTTACCCAAAACTACTTGTGAAACTTCCGGAATAATATCGCCAGCTTTATGCAACAAAACTGTATCGCCAACTCGAATATCTTTTTGACGGATCATATCTTCATTGTGCAAGGTTGCTCTTGAAACTGTCGTCCCAGCTAATTGAACCGGGTCCATCACTGCTGTGGGGGTTAAAACTCCCGTCCGACCGATTGTCCACGTGATATCACGAACGATCGACTCGGCTTGTTCAGGCGGAAATTTATAAGCAATTTCCCAACGAGGAACCTTAACGGTGTTACCCAGTTCACGCTGAATAGCTAAATCATTGACCTTCAAAACCACGCCATCGATACCATAGTCAAGATCGTCACGGATCTGACCGAAATGTTCGATGAAGTCTTGCACACCTTCTAAGCCGGTCGTAACTTGAGCTGTTGGATTAACATTGAATCCGAGTTCTTTTAAAGTCTCTAGGGCCTCATGTTGAGTGGTGACATTTAAATCGTCAAAAGTTACGATCGTGTACATGAAGGTATCCAGCTTACGTGAAGCTGTGATTTTCGGATCCAATTGTCTTAAACTACCGGCAGCGGCATTTCTTGGATTAGCAAATACTTGTTGACCTTCATTTTCACGTTCCTGATTCAAACGTAAGAATTCTTTCTTAGACATGAAGCACTCGCCACGTACTTCAAACGAAAGTGGCCGACTTAATTTCTGGGGAATATCTTTGATTGTTTTAACATTTTCGGTGACATTCTCGCCGATTGTCCCATTACCACGAGTGGATCCTTGAACTAAGATACCATTTTCATAAATTAATGATAAAGATAAACCATCAATTTTTAATTCAACATTATAATCGACCTCATGTCCAACATTTTTTTCAATTCGGTCGTTAAATTCAGTTAATTCTGCTTCAGAAAAAACATCTCCCATGGAAAGCATGGGAATATCATGAGTGACTTTGTTAAAATCTGGGAGCGTTACATCTCCAACTTGTTGCGAAGGTGAATCAGGAGTAACCAAATCAGGATACTCTTGTTCAAGAGCTAACAAACGATTATACAATTGATCATAAACATTATCTTCCACAACGGGAGCATCTTTAGTGTAATAAGCATCTCGCCACTCATTCAATTGAGGACGAATTTTTGCTAATTCTGTTTGAGCTTGTGCTTTGGTTAAGTCTGCCATGATCTCACCTCTTATTTATTCAGTAACTTTTTTAATTGGTGCATATTCAGCCAATAGACGTTTGACACCTTCGCTCTTGAAGGCAACATCTAATTCAGCATTTTGACCTTCTCCGTTGACTTTAACGACTGTACCTTGGCCCCACTTCTTATGTTCGACCTTATCGCCAACATTCCAATGCAATTTTTCCGCACCAGAAGCACCTTTAGCTTTTAAGGTTGGAGATTGGAATGATGCGGTAGTACCTGCCATGCGCCGACGCTTACTAAATGGTAGGCTTCGTTCACTTGGCCGACCAGTATTGCCAGCATTACTGTTGACTGGCTCGATAGCATCATCTTGAATCTCTTCCACAAAGCGAGAAGTTGGATTATTTTGCAAACGACCATAGAGCATCCGGCTAGTTGCGTTAGTCAAGTAAAGTCGTTTTTCTGCCCGGGTAATACCAACATAGGCCAAACGGCGTTCTTCTTCCAAATCGTCTTCTTTCATCAAGGAGCGGCCTAGTGGGAAAATTCCTTCTTCCATTCCTACCAGAAAGACGACTGGAAACTCTAGACCTTTAGCGGCATGCAAGGTCATCAGAGTAACTTCTTGCTGATCTTCTTCAATCTCATCTTGATCACTGACTAAAGATAATTCAGTTAAGAAAGTCGTTAAACGTGTCTCATCAACTTCAGGATCAGGTTCATAGCCTTGGTCAAATTGCGTTGTAACGGTTAGCAATTCTTCGATATTCTCAACACGAGCTTGTGATTCCAAGTTATTTTGCTGCTTTAAGTCCTCAACATAGCCTGAATCTTCCAACAAATGATCCATCAAAATTGTCATCGATTGATTTTCTGACAACTTAGTCAAATCGTCGATTACTTTAGCAAATTCACCAATTGTTTTACGGGGACGAGCTCCCAATGGTGACAATTCAATATTTTCAGCGGCTTCTAATAATGACCAATTGTGTTCGTCAGCATATGCTTGTAATTTTTCGATCGTACCAGGTCCGATACCACGCTTAGGACTGTTGATAACTCGTTGAAAACTCATCGAATCATCGTGGTTAGCGATTAAGCGAAGATAAGCCAGAATATCCTTGATTTCTTTACGATCGTAGAACTTATGACCACCAATAATCTTATAAGGCATATTGGCTTGCATCAATTTCTCTTCAAAAGTACGTGATTGCGCATTAGTTCGATAGAGTACTGCAAAATCACCATAGTTGAAACCTTTTAGTAGTAAATTCTTAATTTGATCGACAACATACAAGGCTTCATCAGACTCATTTTGACCACGATAAAACTTGATCTTGTCGCCTTCTTTATTATCAGTCCACAATTCTTTAGGCTTACGATTACCGTTATTATTAATAACTTCATTGGCAGCCTTCAAAATTGTCTTAGTTGACCGATAATTTTGTTCCAATTTGATAGTCGTAGCTTCAGGATAATCTTTCTCAAAATTCATAATATTTTGAATATTGGCACCACGCCAACCATAAATACTCTGATCAGCATCCCCAACTACACAAACATTACGATACTTTGTACCTAATTGTTTAACTAATTTGTATTGAGCCTCATTAGTATCTTGATATTCATCCACGTGGATATATTGAAATTTTTCTTGATACTTTTCCAAAACGTCAGGACATTGGTCGAATAAAGCACTCGTTTGCATGATCAAATCATCAAAATCAAGTGAATTATTTCGGTCCATCTCTTTAGCATAAGCATCATAAACACTGGCAACAGTTTGTTCAAATGGTGAAGCCGCTACTTTTGCATATTCAGCTGGCGTTTGCAATTCGTTCTTGGCGTTGCTGATCGTGGCTAAAATTGCCCGCGGATCATAACGCTTAGGGTCAAGATTCATCCGGGTCAAAATTTGTTTCATGAGTGTTCTTTGTTCACTAGGGTCAGCAATCGTGAAAGTCTTGGGCTTTCCCATTTTATCAATATCTCTTCTTAAAATTCTTACACAAAGAGAGTGGAAAGTTGAAACCCAGACATCATTGGCCGATTCATCAAGCAACTTGCCAATTCTTTCTTTCATTTCCTTAGCAGCTTTATTAGTAAAAGTAATTGCTAGAACATGCCAAGGCATAACATTTTTTTCTTCGATCAAATAGGCCACTCGATGAGTTAGAACTCGAGTTTTACCAGAACCGGCACCGGCCATGATCAATAATGGTCCTTCAGTAGCCTTAACCGCAGCCTGTTGCTCAGGGTTAAGACCTTTTAACATAGTATCGTCCAATTTAAAAATCCCTCAAATCTTCGTGTAAAAAGTTTTAGTTGTACTTAAAAATAGCTGTTTATATTGTAGCAAATTTTTGTGGTTAGAGCGAAAGACAAACAACGTTATTTCATAATGCTTGAGTAAAGATAACTGGCGCACCGATTCCATTCACTTCATCTTCCAATAAAAACAAAAAAATATTGAAACAAACCGATTAATATCAGTTCATTTCAATATCTAAATAAATTAATGTTTTAAACCAAGACGGTAGTGAAAAGTCTCAGAGCCATTCGGAAAAAACTATTCCAAACCAACTCGTTTAAAAATCTCATCAACATTACGTAAATGCCAATGATAATCAAATGCATCATCTAAGTCAGCATCTGAAAGTTTGTCAGTTACGCGTGAATCATTTTCCAACATTGTTCGGAAGTCTTTCTTTTCGTCCCAAGCCTTTGCAGTCATTGGTTGCACAATATCGTAAGCTTGTTCTCTTGAATAACCAGCTTCAACTAGTTTCAACAAGACTCTTTGTGAGAAGATCAAGCCGTGAGTAATGTTCATATCTTCTAACATCTTATCAGGGAAAACAGTAAGGTCTTTAGTGATCTTAGTAAATCTGCGTAAGATATAATCCAGCAATTCAGTCGTATCAGGAATAATTACTCGTTCAGCTGAACTGTGTGAAATATCTCTTTCATGCCACAATGGTACATCTTCCAAAGCTGTGAAAGCATGTCCTCTAATGACTCTAGCCAATCCTGTAACGTTTTCTGAACCGATAGGATTACGTTTGTGAGGCATTGCTGATGAGCCTTTTTGGCCGGCAGCAAAATATTCTTCAGCTTCACGGACTTCAGTTCTTTGTAAGTGGCGAACTTCTAAGGCGAATCGTTCAATTGATGTAGCAATCAAAGCCATCGTTTGGATATATTCAGCATGGAGGTCTCTTGGTAAAACTTGAGTGGAAATTTCTTGGGCGCGGATACCTAATTTATCGCAAACAAATTTTTCCACACTAGTTGGCACATTGGCGTAACTACCAACTGCACCACTAATTTTACCAGCTTCAACCCCTTTAGCAGCATGGTCGAAACGTTCAATATCACGTTTGATTTCAGAGTACCAGTTAGCCAAAACTAACCCAAAAGTTGTTGGTTCAGCATGAACACCATGAGTTCTACCGATCATAACTGTATCTTTGTATTCTAAGGCCTTTTCGCCAACTACTTTGAGAAATTCATTTAAATCTTCACGAATAATATCATTTGCTTGTTTCATCAAATAACCATAGGCTGTATCAACAACATCAGTTGAAGTTAAGCCAAAGTGAACCCATTTCTTTTCAGGTCCAAGGTAACGAGAAACATCTCTTGTAAAAGCAACTACGTCATGTTTAGTTTGTTTTTCGATTTCAGCGATCTCGGAAACATTAAACTTAGCGTTTTGAGCAATTAACTTAGCATCTTCAGCCGGAATTTCTCCTTCTTTGCTCCAGCCTTCAACTGCAGCAATTTCGACTTCTAGCCAAGCTTGAAATCTGTTTTGGTCAGTCCAAATTGGTTTCATTTGTTCAGTTACATATCTATCAATCATGAATTATTCTACTCTCCAAATTTTTGTTGTTAAGATATCATTCTTTAACTCTTCGACGTCATCTGAGAAAACGGAAATATAACCGACATCTCGATCGGCTTGATTCTTAGCTTTAAAACCAGTGTAATAATTAAATTTCCACTGAGCCTTCTCCTGGAGTAGATCCAAGCTCTGTGGCAAGTTACCTTCAATGATCTTTAAGGTAGCCGCATTGACCATTGGAAAAATCTCTGGGATCGGCCAGTCACAAATCGCTCTGATATGTAATTCAAATTGTGAAATACCCGTCGCTACTTGATAAACATTCGCTGAATAATTAATTCCGGGGAAAATCCGTTTAACATACAATACGCCAGACTGTGACAAGATAAAACCAATGCCAAAGATACCAACATATTTAATTTTTTCAGCTACTAACAAGGCTACACGCTGCATTTCAGCTTCTACATCGGGATCATTTTTCTTATAAATGTAGGAACTCATCAGATGGTGTCCATCATAAATTTCCTTGATCATTGGAAAAGTATGGATCTTGCCATCTTTACTTTTGCTAACCATGACGGAATATTCTTTTTGAGTATCGATCCAAGCCTCAAGAATATAAGTTCCGTCTAAGAGCAACTTTTGCATTCGTTCAACATCAGTTTCGTTATAAAGAATATGACGATTCAAGACCGACTGATTTTTCTGAATTGGTTTCAAAATACAAGGAAAACCAATCTCTTCAACCGCTTTTTTGATGTCATCGACCGTCACGATCGAGAAGAACGGTGGTACATTGATGTTCAAATCATTGAGAAAAGTTCTTTCAATATAACGGTCTTGAACGATTGACAACAAGTCAGCCCCTTGAGCAACATTGAAATTCTTGGCCAATTGTTGCAAAAGTTCGCTGTCAAAGTCCTCATTCATATACAAAAGCAGGTCACTTCTATGGCCCAATTCATTTAGATTTTCGATGTTTTCCAGTTGTCCGACTAAAAAACTATCGGCTGCTTGAGTCGCAATATCATTCTCTTCATCAGTCAAAAGCATGGTACGGAATCCCATTCTCTTAGCTTCCAATTCAAAAATATAAGTTTCACTGCCACCGCCAATAATGCCTAAAGTCTTACCAGGCGCAATAAAAGTCATAACTCCACCTTCTTATTACTAATCGTCCTCTTCTTCAAAAACAACTTGACCATCTTCAAACGCTTTGATCTTTGCCAATGAATAAATAGGAATACCTGATTTATCGATCATTTGACGACCTTTTTGGAATGATTTTTCAATCACGATCCCGATACCGGCTAAAGTTGCGCCTGCATCTTCAATAATCGTGTTCAAACCATTAACAGCTTGACCATTAGCTAGGAAATCATCAATGATCAAAACTTTATCATCGCTTGACAAATATTTTTTAGCAATACTGATATGATTTGAAGTCTTCTTTGTAAATGAATAAACTTCTGATGTATAAAGATCATCACTCAATGTGACTGATTTGTGCTTTCTTGCAAATACGACTGGTACTTGAAACTTCAAGCCTGTCATGACTGCTGGAGCGATTCCTGAAGATTCAACCGTTAAGATCTTATTAATACCTGAATCTTTAAAATGGTTGTAAAATTCTTCACCCATTCGTTCCATCAACATTGGATCGACTTGATGATTCAAAAAGCTGTCAACTTTAAGCACATCTTTGCCTAAAACTCGGCCGTCTGTTTTAATTCTTTCTTCCAATTCCTTCATTACATTCTCCCCACATTTACAATAGAATAATTAGAGTCTATCATACTTTGATTTTTACTTGATACCCTGATCATACTTTTTCAAATTATATTTCTGTATAATCCGAATAATTTTACTTGTGTAACCAGGATCGGTCGCATATCCATCAGCTTGCAAAGCTACCGCTGCGTCAATATAATCCTTAGATTGCAAAACTTGCTTATATTGTTGCGAATTCCAAGAGGTTCCATTAACTAACAATTGAGTATGATCTTTCATTGATTCACGAAAATCCGAATAAACCCGGAAACGACCATTGATCGTTATCCACTGACCGTTGGTATACTCTTTTGTCTGCAAAACCTTAGTGTTGGCAGGATCTTCACCCTTGATACCAAAATAGTTGTTGTACTGACTAGCGAGGCTACTAGTACCCCAATTACTCTCTAAGATTGCTTGAGCAATGGTAATGCTAGGTAAAACTCCGTACTGCTTTCCTAAAGTAACTGCATAGGGGGCAATCTTTTTGATAAAGGCATTGTGTTCTTGTTGAACGACTACGACCTGGTTCTCCTTTTGGGTTTGAAGATAATACTTGTATCCAAAAAAGCTTAGAACAAAGACTGCCAGAATCGCTACTAAAATGATAGTTGTTTGATTATTTTTTTTGCTTGAACGTCGCCGGGTAGTTCGACGACTGGAATACTTCCTTTTTTGTGGCAATTAATTTATCCTCTGTACGTTTATTAATTTTTATTATAGACGATATACTTGAATTTTTCGTGATATAAAAAAGAATTTAAACAATTGCTTAAGTTATCAAAAATTTAACTTAAGTTGAGCTTTTTTAGCGTAATAGATCCACGTTACTAGCGCTAAAAGTTCTAAGGATGCAGAGAATAAGAAGATGCTCTTATAACCAAAAACTGTGGCGACCTGAGCGGCTATCATTGGCCCCAAAACATTGCCAAATGACTGTGCCGATTGATTATAACTGAAAATCCGTCCAAAAATTTGTTTCGGTACATTTTGTACAGTTAGAACTTGTATGGATGGAATCAAAGCCGCATCGGAAATCCCTAATATGAACCGCAGACAAATCAATTCCCAAATATTTTGAACCAAACTGCTTAAAGCTAGGCAAATAATTGCCAAGAACAAAAAAATCAACATGCTCCTTAAACTCCCCAGCCAATCGATCAAACGACCAATCAATCCGGCCATGAAAATCGTAGCTAAACCTGGAGCCGCAGATACTATTCCTGTCATGAGAATCACGTTTTGAGCGTTAGAATCCATCTCCTTGACCAATAAACTGAGCATAGGTGTAATTGCATTAGTAGTTGCTTGAATGGCCAGTAGCGACCAAAATAAGGCAATAAAGAACGGCCAGCCAATTACTTTCATCAGCGGTAAGGCTGGTGGTAATTGTTTGGGAGAAATGGGTTGAAAATCTTCTTTGACACCTAACCAAGTTGTAAAAAAGACTAATGCCATCAAACTACTAGTTAAAAAGAAAGCTCCTCGATAGCCCACAGAAGTCGCCAAAAATCCTCCCAGCAAAGGCCCCACCAAAGTTCCGGTAATACTGCCAGTCACTAATTTGCTCATTACCCGACCTCGAATGTCCGTTGGTGCAGAGACCGACATTAAGGCATTAGCATTGTTGATATAACCGGAAAACACTCCTTGTAAAGCTCGAAAGAAGAGCAAGAACCAAACATTCGGCGATAGGCCAATCATAAAGATAGTTATTGTCATCACGCCTGAGGCTCGCAAGCACATCAACTTTCTCCCTTTGATGTCAGCTAGACGACCCCACAGAGGCGAAACTAAAGCCTTGCTGAAATATGTCAAAGAAAAGGCCGCTGCTCCTAACAGATTCAACTCTGCTTTATTGAAATGTCCCAAAGTATTGATATAAAGGACAATAAAAGGCAATGTCATTGCATTGCCCATATCTGTTATTAAACTGCCGAACCACAGGATCCGAAAATTTCTTCGCCAATTTATTTGCATTCGCTTTCTCCAAACTCACTCAATAACAATTGATTTTAAACTATCAACGTATATTTCTTGTAAAGTTTAGGTAAAGATTTATTTGTAGGGACTAAAAAAAGCTAACCCTTTCGGATTAGCTTTTTGCTCAAAGTTTATTAATTAGTCCTTAACAACGTTTGAAGCTTGTGGGCCACGATCTGAATCTTCGATATCGAATGTTACAGCTTGACCTTCTTCAAGTGTCTTGTAACCGTCACCTTGGATTGCTGAGAAGTGAACAAATACGTCACTACCATCTTCGCGTGTAATAAAACCATAGCCTTTTTCTGCGTTAAACCATTTAACTGTTCCGTGTTCCATCAGACTATTCCTCCTGATAAATAAAAATTTTTTGTGCATTATTTCGTGGTACTTCATGGAAGAAAGTCTAAAATACGAAACATTCAAACCATTCGAACCATTCACCATTCAAAAATACAACTATTATATTACCATGCTTGGGCAATTAATTCAATCTACTTAGCGTAAAGTTTCTTTTACAAATACTTAAATCTCAACATCTCTCACATGAGGGATAGAATTTTGAGCACCTTTTGTTTGCACTGTAATTGAAGATGCTTTACTTGCAAATTTCATTGCCTCTTCAACGTTACTCAAATCTTCATTTAGTTTTGAAGCCAGATAACCAATAAAAGTATCTCCAGCAGCGGTTGTATCAACTGTTTGAACTTTATAAGCTTTAACAAAACCAGTCTTTTTATTCATTGAATAGAAAGACCCATTTGAGCCAACAGTAATTATTACATTCTTTACTCCCATCGTGTGCAACTTATTTGCTGCTGCAACCATGGAAGGTTCGTCTGTAACTTTAATACCGGTAATAGCTTCAGCTTCTGTTTCATTAGGTACGATGATATCGGTCAACTGCAACAATTCTTCAGGGATGTCCTTTTTAGCAGGAGCCGGATTCAAAATTGTCAAAACATTATTTTCTTTGGCAATCTTGAAAGCTTCCGTTGAAGCAGCAAGTGGAGTTTCAAACTCTGTGATCAAGCAATCAGCATCAGCAATCGAAGCACTAGCAGCCTTAACATCATCAGTCGTAATTGCTTGATTAGCACCACCATAAATCAAAATACTATTTTGACCATTTTCATCCAATAAGATATAAGCTTGACCCGTTCCAGCTTTTTGATCCCGTGTAACATGTTCGATATTCAAGCCGTCTTCTTTAAACGTATCCAACATAAAATCAGCGGCATTATCCTGACCGATCTTAGCAATAAAGGATGTTTCAGCTCCGGCACGTACTGCGGCAATTGCTTGATTAGCACCTTTTCCACCGCCAGCATTAGAACGTTCATGCATAGCCATCGTCTCACCTGGTAATGGCAAGCGGGTAATATTTAAAATCGTATCAACATTGATTGAACCTAAAACAACAATTTTTTTCATAAAAAATCCTCTAAAAAACAACTCCACTTTCAAGTAAAATATTTGAGTAAGGTGTTTCCTCACCCGTTCTAATAAATGCTTTAGTATCGTTTAAATCTTTTTTCATTTCCTCGTGAGGAATAAATTCAATCGGTGTATCTCCAACAGCTTTTTTAACTGCAGCCAATTGTTTAGGGTTTTGTACCTTAATTTCTTCAGCCAGATAAACCTTTTGAACTTGTAGTTCACTCAAGACATTTTCCAACACTTGAATAAAACTTGGTAAGCCAGCTTCCACTGCCAAATCAATTTTTTCTGTCTTGCTTGGTACTGGCATTCCAGCATCACCAATTCCCAAAGTATCAAAATGACCCATTTGGGCAATCACACGTGAAATGTCTGAGTTAATGACCCGCGTTTTTTTCATGAAATCCTCACCTTTTTCTGTAATCGTTTACAGTGATTATACTAACATTCACTATTATCTATGTAAATATTTTATCAATTTCATATATTTAGTGGCAAGATAAGATTTTTCATTGCTTGAAAAGACAGATAATTATATCCTATTAAAGAATACAAAAATGAGGTTTTCAAATGAGAAGAACAACAAAGCTTAGTTTTTATTTTATTATTTTTATAATTTTCGGTCTGATCGGCTTGTGGATGCCACTACTAGGTGACGATCTGCACTGGGGTACTTATTTCGGTAGCAATTACTTTCCTCAAGGAATTTTTCTAAAATATGATGGCCGCTACTTAGGTGATCTTTTAGTTATTGCCATCACCAAAATCAAACCGCTAGCATTTTTAGGTTATGGAACATTTATGACCTTGATTGTTTTCTTGATTCAAAAGATTCGTGATCAAATCAAACCAACTAAATCGATTGGGTTATTATCTTCCGCTTTAGCTGGACTCTTTATCTTATTGATGCCCAAAATTATTTTTCAACAAATTCTAGGTTGGCATGCTGGGTTCGCAAACTATGTCCCATCAGTCGTTTATCCACTATTTGTTCTCTATCTGGTACTTAAAAATTACGATAATCAAGACGTTGAATATTACCGAACTAGTATTTACTTAATATTCTTTGCCTCGATCTTTGCTCAGTTCTTTGCTGAACATGTCACCGTTTTAAATGTTTTCAATGGCATTTTGATATTATTATTCTTGCGTAACCATTTCAGTGATAAATTTAAAAAAATCATGAGTTTAGCTCTAATCGGTAACTTTATCGGTGCCGTCCTAATGTTTATCAATGGTGCTTATATCAAAATATTATTTGGTAGAGACTCCTATCGATCATTAAAGGGCTCCTCATCATCAGATACCATGTTTAATTATATGCGCTTGATGTTCACACCTAAGCATTTGATTATCCTAGGCATTGCCATCATAATCTTTACCATAATCGTCGTAATTTATTCGCTAAAAATAGACAATCCTAAATTGAAATTAGCTAATTTTGCTTTATTACTTTCTGGTTATGTCGTTATTGCTCCATTTATCGTTGTATCTCCATTCGGTTCAAGATGTATGTTTGCCACTTATATGTTCTTTGGCACGATTGCGATAATTAATATCGATATTCTACTGGACTCTTATCAAAAATATCTCCTACCCGTCTTGGCATTGGTATTATTAGGCGTGGGATTAAGATTTGACGCACTAGCTCATAATTATGGAAAGACTTTTGATATGCAGGTTCAATATTCAACTTACCAAAATAACGTCAAGCGTAACACTCAATATTTCTTACAATATAAAGATACTAAATATATCTGGTTGACCGCTCCTATTCAAAGCGATAACAACTTTGCTGAGCTATATGTAGCCAACAAAGATCGCAATATGGTTCCAATTAACTACTACGATTGGAGCGACGCTTTACGAAAAATACAAGGTAAAAAATTTGCAACTCACGATGCTTACATGAAGGCTTTTGATAAACAAATCTTAGAAAAGGTTAAGTTGATTAAAGCTAAGGAAAGTAAGTAAATCCTATGAAGTCAGTCATTTCAACGCTTAAATGACTGGCTTTTTTCTTTTTTTAAATCCTTTATTCATAGTGTATGTAAGCGTCCTATTATGATTCCAGCGGTTTAGCTGTATAAAAAAAACTATGGATTTTTAACATCCATAGTTTTTATTCCACATTAGGAAAACACTTTTTACAAAATGTGAATCAAATTTTGTTTTAAACGGGAGTACACTATTAACTGTATTAAAGAAAGACCTCATATATATTAAATAGATTTTTAAGTACATTTGGCAGTGTACATAAAAGTTGATATATACAAGAGATATCGGCGGTCGGCATACCAAGGATATCTACTAGTAATTCACACACAAGATTAAAAGTTAATTAGACAGTAGCACTAAATGATTGTTCCACAACATCGTACATGGCAACGTACTCATCTGGAGCAACTCGTACAAAAGGTACACCGTTGGAGTAATTGATGACAGTATCAGTAGCCCATTTGCTGTCTGGGGATAGCTGAACATCACTTCTCTCAACTAAATTATGATCATACACACTTACATTTTTATCAGAACCGTCGAGTGACTGTACTTTTATAGTCATTCGACGGTTTTTGTATTTGAATCCATCCTTAGCACTTAAATAACCGTTAGTCGAAACTTGATAAAAGTCAGTTCCATTAACATTTTGTGTTTTGGCAACTTTCCAAGTTGAATTCTTATCTAAAGCAACATTGGTTTTATTACCGTTTTGATCGTAAAGCTGAGCTTCATCAGAACTTACTTCGGCAAAAACTCCAGCCTTAGTAACAGACTCTGCTGATACATTAGTTACAGAACTAGCGGCAGTGGCAACTGCACTTCCAGTTCCTAAAAGAGCACAAACAAGGAGCAAAATAGATTTTTTCATAACAAATAACCTCTATATATATTTTTTTTGGCAAAAAATCCCGGCAGCTATTTTTTGGCATAAAAATAGCGTACACAAAAGCTGATTCTTACATACAAGAATTTTTAATAATTCACACATTTGCTTATATTTCTAACTCTGGCATTTTATAAGCACCCTTATATTACCGAGATTCTGCGTAAATTTCAACAGTAATTTGAAAAAAATGATTAATTAATTATGTGAATCTTTACATATTAATTATCTCAAAAACGCTCAAAATACTATGAACATTGGCGCTATCTACTTTTGTAAACCTTTTCCTTAAATCATAAAAGAGGCGCAATTTTTTTAATTGCCCCTCTTAAAAACTAGTATTATTATTCTGTAAATGATTGTTGAATCACATTCCACATTCCTACGTATTCATCAGGAGCCACCCGAACAAATGGCATGCCCTCTGATGTAGTAATCACAGTATCTGAGTACCAGTATGTACCTGGAGCCAAAGCAACCTTGTCACTTTCAACGAAGTTGTGATCATAAACTGGCACATCTTCATCAGTTTCGACTCTGATCACTTCTGGTCTATTACGGTAAATAAAACTATCGCTTGAACTTAAATATTCGTTCGTAGCGATTTGGTAAAAGTCTTGACCATTAATGGTTGCTGTCCTCCCAAGGTACCAACAACTGTTAAGTGGTTCGGATTCACCTGTCGCATGTCCTGCCGCATCATAGATTTTGGCGGGATTTGCACTAACATCAACAAAGTATCCGCTAGTTACGGACTTAGCCTCGACACTTTGGATAGGTACTAATGAAAGCCCAACGCCCAGTAGAATAGTTAAAATCACTACTAAAAATCGTCTTTTCATTTAAAATACTTCCTTAGTCTCCTTAGACTGTGTCAAGTATATCATGTTTAAACATGTTTTATGATTTGTCAGCTTATTAAAAATATCACAACAAAAAAACGTCGTTATTTTTATATAACGGCGTTTTTTCTAGTAAAATTTATTTTTTCATCTCGGCGAGTAATAAATCATTCTGATTGAACTTAGCCAAGTAAAGTGCCAAGTTGTAATAATCATTGTAATCTTCTGTGCGGTCTTGATCATTTTTAATTGCGACCGATAACTGATAGTTCAAGTCGTCTAAGAAATAAGAAACATGCTTTCTTTGCGCAAAATTTAAGCCGCATTGACTGAACTCGTAAGACCTCTGATACGACTTCATATCATTGTATGCTTTGGCTAAAGTCTTGCAAATGAAGAGAATCTCCAGATCACTAGCATTTGAGATCCGTGAGTCCTCATCAATTGAATTATCAATCATTTCAAAATAATACTGAGCACGATCGTAATGCTTTTGAGCAACATAGTCTAAGCCCTTGAACAAGTATGCAAGGAAAGTATAGACGTCATCTTTAGATGACTTGGTATATTGCAAAACCTTATCCAAAGTAAACAGTGAGGCGTCAAAATTATGATTCTTGTAAGCCAACATGCCATTGATCAATTCATATTGTTTCATGTCATTATTATTGAGTTTACCTTCTAACAATGACAATCGATCCTGAACATCAATGTTTCTTTGAAGTAAAATATCTTGTTCGATTGCATCTAGAATACTATCCTGTTTGGCAGAAGAATTACTTGAAAAATCACTGAACACATCATTCAATGTTAAATCCAATTTCAAACAAATCTTGATCAAGATATTCACTGTTGGTGCAATATTATGCTTCTCAATTTTACTGATCGTATTTTGAGTACAAATGTCGTTAGCTAACTCAATTTGAGTTAAATTCATTTCTCGTCTTTTATTATAGATAATTGATCCAAGAAACAATGGCAACACACTCCCATCTATCGTTATGATATTTATCAATAATACTATACCACCAGATTAAAAGATATATTCCAATAACATTAACAATTAATTCAAAAAGAAAATATTTTTCAATAATACTTGCAGATGCACAAAAATCATTGTTATAGATGACGGAATTTTCCCGAAACAAAAAAAAGCAGCTAGACAAAAATGTCTAACTACTCTAGTGATGCGGGTAAGAAGATTCGAACTTCCACGGAGATAATTCTCCACAAGATCCTTAGTCTTGCGCGTCTGCCAATTCCGCCATACCCGCATGCACGTTCTACTATACACAAAAATATAAATAATTTCAAGCTAATTTTTGGGTATCATGGAGATATTTTAATTTTCCATGGCAACCCCACAAACATACTAGTGAGATAGTACAGACTCCAAAGCAAAAACAACTTTGTGATCAATACTATCATCATTGAAACGTTAGATACTTAACAACAATCTCTACTTACTATCATCATTTTCATCTGAGTTTTTCTCTGTCACTTATATCAGTCAAATTCTTATTGGCAATCTGCTTGAAAGTTCTCTTATCTTTAATGTGGTATTTCTAAGCTATTCTATCCATTATGTAAGAGTCTTTATATCACTTGGTTTACTAATTGTGTTCTTTGCATTGATCGATTATCCGATTTTAAATTATATTATTGCACACGGGCCGTTGTAATATGTTAAATCATTTTGATTAACCATCATAATAAACCTCTTCAGCTTTCTTAAAACTCTTTCAATCAACTGAAAATAATTATACTTAAAAGCTCTTGTAATGATTGTTACGTAAACTATCAAGTGCCTTAAGTAAAATATTAGCTATCGATTTAACCACACCTTATATAGAAGCATTTCACACCACAAAGAATTTTTATATCATTCACGATGCTTTTAAAATTTTATCAAACAAAAAGGAACTAACCTTAGGTCAGTTCCCTTTATCTGGATCATTTATTGTAGTCAGCTTATTCAAAACACAACCAAGACTTGTTCAATAGTTTACATTCAAAATTCAGTATCATTGTACTTTTTAACATAATCCTTTTTATATTCTCAAAGAATTAATGTGTCCTTAAATTAGCTTCGACTGTGTGATTTTCTAAACTCTGCTAAAGAAATACCCTTAAAGTTGTCTTCTTCATCGGTGAGTTCTTTTATCAATTTAGGTTCTGCTTTTAATTTAATATCTTCATTTTCCAAACCCATTGCCTCCGTAGTCATTTTAAGATTATTTTGTAAATAATAACTAACCTGTAACAAAGTACCCTTAGTATATCAAATTAACTACACTCTACTTACAATTATTTCAACTTACCGCAGATATCAGACTAATAAGAAGAAAGTCACAACGGAAAAGAGATTCTTTTATAAAGAAAAAGAGCTGACCTTACGGTCAACCCTTCTTCTAATAATCATCTACTTAACGTTAATTTGTTGGATTATTTAATCCATGTTGTTAAACCTTGATCTGTGTATGTTGAAACTGGTTCGTCCATTTCCATCAAACATAGACCCCAACCTACAGCGTTACCCTTACCATCATAGACTAACATACCTGTGGCTTTACCACTAGCACCTACTGAGTCCCAAATTGAACCTTCTAGTGGGTCTGGATTATCAAATCCTGCATTCAAAAAGTTTAAATAATCATTCTTTGTTTTAAAGATATGGTCTGATACATAGTAGTTAGTACCTAAGTTATAGCCACTGTTCTTGACAAATTGGTCTTTAATTTGGTCTGTAGTTAAACCAAATGTGTCAGCCGTTGTGGTATTAAATCTGCTTGTATCCCAATTGGCTGTCGTGGCTTTTCCACCAAAGTCTTGAATACCTACAAACATACCATTTTCAAGTTGTTGTACACCTACACCAATGTCAGTCATACCTTTGTCTAACATAGTAGCATTATGTTCTGGTGATTCCTTCCATTGATTAACCAAGTTTTGAGCTACTTCATCAGCAGTTGAACCATTTGTGACAGCCAAATTTTCTGCCATATTAGTTGAACCGTATTGTTTCAAGTTTGCTTGAGTTTGAGCCATAAACTCATCATGGTTAGCGGAGTTGATGTCACCACTGGCGTCAACGTGTCCCTTTTCAGTGAGGGAACGTGCTACAGCTCCTGCGGTTAAATTACTATCAACATTTAGTTCTGATAAACTGTTAGCAGTTCTGTAATTATTTACTAATGAGATAACCTTATTTGCAACAGCAGATGTATCAACTGTTTGTACAGGTGCATCTTCTGTATATGTAAAGTTGATTACATTATTATCCTTAGCAACCTCCAATGATTTAGATGATTGGTCTACTGTATAACCTTTGATAGCTGGTGCTGTTTCGGTTACAGTTGAACCAACAACTTGGTCAGTTAAAGTCTTAGCAGATTGTAATACATTGCCGTCAGCATCTAAATAATTTACTGTTACATTAGCCTTTGAAACAACTGGTGCATTCTTTGTGTATTTGAATGTTAGAGTTTCGTCACCAGTTACTGAATCGATTGTTTGAGTAGCGTTTCCACTCAAAGTATAATCAGTAACATCTTTAGCTTTAACTGTGTATGACTTACCATTGTCAACCTTTTCAGAAATTGAATCAGCTACGGCATTGCCGTCAGCGTCTACAAATTTTGTTGTAATTGTTGATTGTTGGATAGGTTCAGCATTCTTAGTGTACTTAAAGTTAATTACATTACTATCAGCTTTTACTGTAATTGACTGACTAGCATCACCATCTAGGGTATAACCTTTGATTTCAGGTGCATCAGCTTTATAAGTTGAATCTACATCAGCTGTATCAGTTTTAGCAGTTTTTAGTACATTACCATCTGTGTCAAGATAATTAATAGTAATAGTTGCTGTCTTAGGTGCAACAGCATTCTTTGTGTATGTGAATGTTACAGTTGAACCTTCTTTGGCTACATTTACATTCTTAGTAGCTTCAGTTGCTGTATAACCTTCGATTGTTGGGGCAGATACTTCTACATCTTTACCAACTTCTTGGTCTTTTAGTACGGTATCTTGTACGCCTTCAATAGCTTTGCCATTTTCGTCAACTGCCTTGATTGTTACATCTGTCTTATCAGTTTCAGGATCAGTTGGCGTTGTAGCGTTTTTTGTATATGTGAACGTTACAGTTGAACCATCTTTAGCTACATTTACATTCTTAGTAGCTTCAGTTGCTGTATAACCTTCGATTACTGGGGCAGATACTTCTACATCTTTACCAACTTCTTGGTCTTTTAGTACGGTATCTTGTACGCCTTCAATAGCTTTGCCATTTTCGTCAACTGCCTTGATTGTTACATCTGTCTTATCAGTTTCAGGATCAGTTGGCGTTGTAGCGTTTTTTGTATATGTGAACGTTACAGTTGAACCATCTTTAGCTACATTTACATTCTTAGTAGCTTCAGTTGCTGTATAACCTTCGATTACTGGGGCAGATACTTCTACATCTTTACCAACTTCTTGGTCTTTTAGTACGGTATCTTGTACGCCTTCAATAGCTTTGCCATTTTCGTCAACTGCCTTGATTGTTACATCTGTCTTATCAGTTTCAGGGTCTGTTGGTGTTGTAGTACTATCTTCTTTTGAATATACAAAATTAATAGTATTTCCTTCCTTAGCCGTCTTTACAGTTTGAATCAAACTACCTTGTAATTTATATCCATCTATATATGCGGCAGGTGTTGAAAAATCAATGCCAACTTTTACAGGAAAAGTTTCTGATTTAGCTAGTTGATTATCCTTCTCATCAACATAATTAACAGTTACAGATGATGTATCTACAACATTTGTCGCATCGTCCTGAGTATAAGGGATGTTGAACGCTTCACCATCAAATTGTACTAGATATGATCTGTCCTCTTCTCCTGGAACAACTGTATAACCATCTAGTTTTGGTGCAATGAGTGTAACTCTTGAGCCAATCTTAACTTGTCTTATTTCTGTCTTGATGACCCAAGCGTCATTTGTAGTTGTCGAACGCTTAATATAGTTAATAGTAATATTACCCATCTCATCAGGCTCAGCTGGCGTCGTAGTTGAGCCACCATTATTATGATGATTAGTATTGCCTGAATTATTAGTATTTGTCGATGGTATTTCGGCGTCAGGAGAATTCTTGATGTAAGTCTTATCTGAACGAGAACTCTCCGAAATCAATGTTGCCTCTGAGCCTTTAACCCATTCGTTAGTAGCTACACGATAATAAGCAGTACCATTTACTACAACTTTTTGGTCTGTCTTCCAATCAGTATTTTTAGCCAAGGCACGATTTACAACCAGTTTGGAACCATTTAATGGATTGGAGTACAATTCAGCATATTGACCATTCCCATTGGCGACGTGAACAATACCATTCAAAGATTGCTTAGATGTTTCATCAGCTAAGTCCATCTGATCAACATTAGCGTATTCGTTACCACCAACTAGCAAATAAGTTTCACCATCAATACCTTTGACAGCCTTAGCAGTCTTCCATTTAGTACCATTTTCAAGGCCACGATTTGCTTTATGCATGTCATTACTTGTAACGCTGTTATAAAGTTGAACATAACTACTTGTTGTTGAATTAGCAGTTGCTACATTATTTACAGCCGATGCATCAACAGTCTTTGTTGATAGTACTGATGCACTAAATAGTGTAATAAATGTCAAACCAACTGCGAGCCACCCCTTCTTTGAGTGAACTAACTTCACACGATATGTCTTATCTTCTAATGCTTTAGCTAAACGTTTCTTCTTAAAATCCATCTTCTTTTTACCCTTCGCTCAAATGTTTAGTTTATTTTTATAATCTCCAAATATAACAGGCAAATATCATGACTGTTGAACCAATTAAAATCACAAAATCTAAGTTCACTTTTAAAACTTCAAAAAAGAGAAAAATAGTCAAACAAAATAAGATCAAAAAAATATTTACATA
Source organism: Companilactobacillus sp. FL22-3 (assembly GCF_054881455.1). NCBI lineage: Bacteria > Bacillati > Bacillota > Bacilli > Lactobacillales > Lactobacillaceae > Companilactobacillus > Companilactobacillus sp. FL22-3. The sequence continues at coordinate 27,701 of NZ_JBTYYZ010000016.1, forward strand.
AATGAATCCTAGTAACATTTCATGCTTACTTTGAAAATCTATTTTCTCTTCTTCGT
>NZ_JBTYYZ010000017.1:0-27343 GCF_054881455.1 Companilactobacillus sp. FL22-3
ATTTGGAAAACAAAATACCCTCGGCAAAAATAATTTTTTGTCGGGGGCATTTTCAGGTTTATGACGATTTATTTGAATTGTTTCAACCACTCTAAGCAAAGCGGGAACCACTTGGCAAAATGCTTATCTGCCCGGTCGCGGTTCACAATTGCCGTATATTGATTGCCTAAGCTAAAGCCGTGGCCGCCTGAACCGAAGACGTGCAGTTCGAATGGCACTTCATTTTCAAACAGCGCCGTTGTGTATGGTTGGATGTGGTCAACATACGGTGCCAGCCCATCTTCCCTGGCGCCAAAGATAAAGGTTGGCGCAGTATCTGTGGTGACGAGCTTTGAAACATCCTCACTTTGAATGCCAATTTTTTCATCCAAAGCTTGATTAATCACTGGATAGCCCAAGATAGCGAAGCGAGCGTGGTTGTTAGCCTCACAAGAATAAGCCGCTGCGAGTTGGCCGCCAGCTGAAAAGCCGATGATGCCAATATTTTGAGGATTGACTTTCAAATCGTTTGCGTGTTTAATAATGTAGTCAAACGCCGTTGTAATGCTTTGCTTAGCCACTTGATAGTTTTTCTTTTCATTAATTGGATATTCGAGAACAAATGCTTGGTAACTTTGTGTTAAGAACGTCAGGGCTACGCGTTCGGAGTCCCGTTGCTTGAATGGCTTGTAACTGCCACCAGGCAAGATCACAATTCCAGGTAAATCAACGTCAGTGGCACTATTATAAATGTCTAATTTAGTGTCGTTTGTTTCATCTAGTACAACTTGTTTGAAATCCATACGATCACCTCACTTACTATTATAAGTTGGTCAAGAAGAAATTGCCATTATCAATTTAAGTAATTTTCAATGAAGCCTTGTTGGCTCGGCTTTAACCATACTTATTTGATTAATTTTACAATCTACCATTGCACTGTGCGCGGAGAAATATTAAAAGCTTCAGCGGCTTCCTTCACAGTATGAGAGTTAGAATATTCAAAGATAGCCATATTCCGGCTATCTTTTTTTCTTTTGGGTCTACCCTCCTTATAGTTGGGATTGTGTTGCCTTGCAAATATTTTACCGACTTGCGTACGCTCGATAATCTGGCTCACCGCTAGTTTGTGACACATCAAAGACGGGTAGATAACGATAACCGACAATGGCGCGCTCATCGGTGGTATCAAGTCGCTTTTGCTCAGCGGGTGTCAGTTTCTTAATAATCGGGGCCGCAATCCGAATCGCTTTTGCGCCTCGTTTGACGGTGCGGTTAAAAGCCGTCTGCCATTGCTTAAAACCCGCAACTTGCGTTGCTTGCGGATTTTGCGCATAAATCAAATCAATGTTTCTGGCGCTATAATGATGAAATTTAGCCAGGGTATTAAGATACTGTTTAAATCGGTCACTATCGGTTAATTTTAGGATTTGTTGTTCGGCTTGGGCGACTAATTGTGCTTTCCAGGCTTTAACGTCGGCTTTACTCGGCATTGTCTACCCCTCCTCATCTTCAAAAATATCATTCAATATAGGGGCTACGTTGATTTGAACCGGGGTCGTGCCATAAAGGGCAACGTAGCCATCGGCTAATTTTTGCCAGGCCACTTGATAATAAGACCCATTTCCAGTAATTTCTTTTAAATACTTATAGGCTCCTTTAGTCTGCAAAACTGGTAATTCACTCCCAATGACTGCTAATTTATTATCCATTTTATGATCTCCTTTGCTTTGCTAATCTCACCCGTTGTTTAGGTTTACTTTTGGCTTTATAAAAGTGAACCTAAATGACGAGTTCACCAACCGCAACAACGTGCAGGGCGGTAGGCAGGTTCTAATCAAAATCAAAACTTAATTTATGACCGTCAAGTTTTAGCTTGGCGTCAAACGACTTTCCCTTTTTGCTCTTAAAACCCTTTAATTTACTGGTTTCACCCTTGGTGACTAAGGCTTTGATTGCAGTTTTACCGAGGGTTTTGCTGCTCCATTTCTTGGGTAAGGTAAAGTCTTTGCCTTGCTTAGGCTTCACAATGTAAAACTTCTGTTTATTTAAAACGGTCGCTTGCGGTGTTTCTAAGAAGACTTCGGCGGCTTTTTGCGCTTGCTGTTGGTGATTGATTTGTTGCTTAATGGCTGCACTGCCAGTCAATTGCGCGGGGACCTCAGCAATCAATTTTTCCACGAACTTTTTAATCTGGCTCAAAAAGTTATCCGGGGTGCGTTCTTCGGTACTGATTTGTTGTAACGCTTGCTCCCATTTTGCTGTCATCTCTGGGCTAGTTAACAAGGGTTCGAGTTCAACCGCTTTACATAAAATAATCCCCGCTTCACTGACGTGGAGCTTGTTCTTTTCAGTAACTAAATAGCCGCGCTTCTTTAACACTTCCAGCACATTGGCCCGGGTTGCACTCGTTCCAATGCCTTGCACATCTTTAAGAATCGCTTGGGCTTCTTCATCATCAAGTGTTTTACCGGCCGTCTTCATTGCCGTAATTAAGGTACCTTCGGTAAAGGGCACCGGTGGGGTCGTTTCTTTTTGCGGTGTTTGCAGATTTGCTTTAACCTGATCGCCTTGGTGAACGAGCGGTAAAGTTTCTGCTTCTTGCTGGTCGGCTTTGTGATCATCAAATAAAGCTTGCCAGCCTTGCTTAGTTGGGACCTTACCGGTTGCTTTAAAATTGGCGTCACCAACTTGGGTAATAATGGTGGTTTCCTCGTACTCGTACGGATCAGCAAACATCGCTAACGTCGTTCTTAAAACCAAATCATAGACCTGTTGCTGTAATTTAGGTAAGGACGCTAATTGATCTTTCGTCGGTACAACTTTAGTCATGATAATGGCGTAATGTTCTTCAACCTTTTTCCCATTGACGTAACGTTTATTTGGGGTGGTATTGGTTAAAGCGACTTGCTTAGATACCAAACCCAGATACTTCGTCAGATTAGCCACTAAATAATCAAATTCTTCATCAGTGATATAAGCACAATCAGTTCGGGGATAACTCAACAACTTGGCTTCATATAAACTTTGAATAGCCGCTAAGGTTTGGCTGGCACTGGCATGATACCGTTTATTCATCGCACTTTGCAGACTGGATAGCGAAAATAGTTGGGGACTGGCACTCTTTTTAGCCTGCTTTTGCACGTCCTTGATTAAACCGCCCTGTGAGCCTTTCTGAACGTGTTTAGCTTGCATGAATGTCATTAGCCCTGTTTCGTTTTTAAACCGCTGATAGGGGTCTAATTTTGCGGTGAATTTTTGCTGATTGGCTAATATTTCCGCATTTAGTTCAAAATAGGGTTCCGGCTTAAAGTTTTTGATTGCCTGGTCTCTTTGATAGACCATATATAAGGTTGGCGTTTGTACTCGACCAATCGAATACACCCCGCGTACCCCGTTTTGTCTTAATAACAAAGTATATAAAGGACTGCCATTCATACCAATTAACCAGTCACTAATTTGACGGGTTTGGGCTTCTTTATAAGCCAAATAGTCTTTGTGCCAATCACCAAGATTTTTAAAGCCGGTAATAATCGCGTCTTTTTCCAAACTATTCAACCATAGCCGCTTAATGGTCTTCTTTTTAACATCAATATGGGCTTGATTCATGATTGACCATGCAATATTGGAACCTTCTCGGTCGCTATCTGTGGCAACAATAATGGTATCGGCTTTCGTTAGTAAATCTTTGACGACTTTAAACTGCGTTTTCTTATCGGTTAGCACGATAAACTTGTATTTATCGGGGAAAATCGGTAAATTAGATAGCGCCCATTGCTTGTACTTTTGATCGTATTTTTCTGGTGTTGCTAATTCGACCAAATGGCCGAATCCATACGTGATTACAGTATTTTGGGGCAAAACAGGGTCACTAACCGTATAGTAACCCTGTTTTTTTGTGCTTTTTTGAAATGCCTCAACGTATGACCTTGCTTGGCTCGGTTTTTCAGCTAAGATTACTGTGTTTGACATTTTAATGTTTCCCCCTTTACTGTCCTCTAAGCATGTTTCGTCCAATATTACCCATACCACGCATAACTGACCGTCCAGCACTTTTGGTAATCCCTGTTGAAGCCCAAAAATCTTGAATTACATGTGGTGTGTGTAGTACTAACCAGCCAAAACCAATAGTTCCCATAAAGGCAACAAAGCTCCATTTTGAGCCAATATGTGTGAAACACCAAATTGATAAGGTTAGTGATAACACTTGGGACAACATGGAAACATTGTAATAGACTAATTTTTTCCACCAGGTTGAGCTATAATCAAAACTTTCACTGGCAATCGACATAGCAACAATCGGGATTGATAAGTTATAAAATGCCATATCTGCAAAGTAGATACACATTTTAAGGAAAAATGCTACGGTTACGATTGCAAAAAAGGCTAGAAATAGTATTTGCATAAATCCTGTAATTTTAATGCTTTTCGTGACTTGTGATGTTGAATAAACAGCGTCTGCGGAAAATTTACCACTCATATCAAACATGCCTTTTGCAAGTGGTAAGATGATTCTTGTTTGCAAAAATGCTTGTAAAAAGACCATGACCGGAATTGCAATTGCGGATCTAACAGCGTCTATAATAATGTTCGCCCACGTTACATCTGTACTTTCGTCCGCCTCGCCAATAAGTGTAATGATAATTCTTGCTAGGACAACCACGACAACCATTGATGTCGCAAAAGCAAGAAATATACCGTACCATGTATCAATGATTGGTAGAGATGTACTTAATTGGTCTAAAATTGCTTTTACACCTGATACAGCAAAGTTCATGATTGCTTTAAATACATCTTTCAACCAGTCGTTTATTTTATCTCCAATAATTGACCCAACAACAAAATTTTGTGAGTACATACACTTTCCTCCTTACTTTGAGACTAGGTTGTTTTTATCTGTCATACCATACATTGCATTTTTAGCTGGTTGATTAGTTTTACCTCGATCCAAAATCAATGAGTAGCCACTATCTGTTTTTTTGATTTTGAAGTAATATTTACCGTCACTTCCTAAATCTTCGTGGTGTGTAAGTTTCAAATATTCAACATTACCTTGCTTTTTGATTGAGTATTTAAAATTCTCGGTCATTGGTTCTTTCCCTAAAATCATGGTGTTATCTTTTTTAAAATTAACGGTATTGCTTTCTTCTTGGCTTGTTAAAATCCATTCTTGTGCTTGTAACTTTTCTGCGGTGGTTTTATGTCCAAATATAAAAGCAATACCTAGTAGGACTGCTAAAAATACTAGAACAATACTAGCAATTGTGATTTTCTTATTACTCATCAATATAGCCTCCTAAAAGTTCACATCTTCGTTTTCGTTTTGAACGCTTTCTTGTTGTTTCGTTGCCTGGTCTAATTCGTCTTGCATATCTTCTTCTTCTTCGGGTTTTACATCATTCTTTGCTCTTGTAGCTTTGGCTTTTGCTAACTCCGCTTCCCACTTTTTGTTTGCTTCGTTAAACTTTGTAACCTGACTTCCTGAAGGTTCACTGGTGTAGTCGTTTTGTTTCAATTCAACTAAACGATCAGCACCAGGGAACAACTTAAATTGAAAAGCCTTTGTTGCTTTAATTGGTCGTTGATTTGAGAAAATTAATATACTTTGTGTATCTGGCATTCGCATGATCTCGTCAGGCGTCATGAGTGAACGGCTAGTATAGCTGTAACTATCACTTTTGCTGTGACTTTCTTCCTTGCTATGACTGGTACTCTCACTACCGGTTTCCACTTTTACGGTCGATTTACCTAACAAATCACTAAAGTATTTAGCGGTCACGTCATTAGCGGCATTCAAGCAAATTTTAACCGCATGATTACCTAAGATACTCTCGGCCTTATCCTTGCCATACAAAGCTTGGAGCTGGGTTAAGGTTTGACAAATGGTGGTGACGCCAATGCCGTACCCTCGACACGTCGCTAGGAACTCCTCATACTTGGGAAACTTCCCCAAATTGACAAATTCATCAAGGATAAAGTCTACTGGATTAGGTAATTTTGCTCCGTTATCGGACGCTAATTTGTATAATTCATCAAACAATTGTGAGAAAAACAGATTGATGAAGCTTTCATAAGTGTTATCCATGACGGGGATAATTACATATAGCACAACTTTAGCGTTGCCAATATCTTTTAAATCGAAATCTGAAAATCCTGTAAAGTCGGCAACTTCGGCGTCAACAAACTTGCTGACGGTTGCTAACAAGCTTTCAATGATACTGGCTTTCATCTCTCCTTTGGCTTTTTTGAAACCTAGTTCATAAGCTCGTCTAGCTGGATCAGTCATGGTTAAGTCTAAGAAAAGTGAATCTAGGGGGCTATCAGTTTCATCTTTGTCTGGTTCAACATCAAACTTTTGTAAAATGTTGGTAACTCCTGCTAAGTTGCGTTCTTTTGGCTCTCTGTGGTTCATTACAAATAAGATTAAGGCTTTCAGCAACTGACGTTGGGTACTGAACCACACATCTTTTTTGCCCTCGGCATTTTCACTTTGCACGATCTTTGTTGCCACGGTTTCAGCTTGAATATCTCGTTCGATATAATCAAACGGATTATACCGATCAGAATGTATCATGTTCGCAAAATTTACAACATGGACTTGATAGCCCTGAGCGACTTTAATACCTGCTGTCTTTTCGTAAAGTTCTCCCTTTGGGTCGGTTACGACAATACTGTTTTGTGTTTCGTTAAAAAGATTTGTAATAACAACCGATTGCGTTTTGTAAGAACCTGGACCCCCGACAACGAACACGTTTCGGTTGGGCTTGGTGCTGTTATTTTGGTAAATAATTTGCTTATCAACCATACCTAGAATTGTACCGTTCATTTCTGCTCCCCCTTATCCTGCAACTGCTTAATAACGTCTGAATTCAGGCTTTCATTAAACTGACTGCTTAAATCTTTGGAACTTATCGTAAAATATTGTGTTAATAAATCTTTTACGTTTCCCCATGTCGCACTACCATGGGTGTCCGTATCTGCTGTTTCCCACGCTTTGTGCTTGCTATTGCGTTTCAAAGCAAAATAAATGGTGTATAGGACCACAGCGATACTGACGATAATTAATACCGGGTTCTTTTGACCCAAATACAAGTTGTAATAGTGCCAGGGGTGCAAGGCTAATTGTTTTAATACGGTTGGCATATGATCCGCAAAAGTTAGCTTATAGTGCGACAAGGCCATGACTGATCCAGCTAAAATCTCCGCTAAATACAAGCCAATGATTAGCGTTAGTAGATATGGCCAGCTGACTTTAACGCTGTTTAATAATTTGTCTTTCATCTAATCACCTACTATCTGTTTAATCCTTTGTTGGTTGGTACCGGAGTATCGTTGCTTGCCATGGATCAAGGTTGGTACTGACGTTAATTGATATTTTTGAATGTAATGCCGATTCTGCGGTTGGCTCATGTTAATCAAGACGATGTTGTGATTGATTGCGTTGTGCCAATAAATCTGATGAAAAATTGACTGACAATCTGAACAATTGTCCCGATAGAAAAACAAAGTTTGCTTAGTATCTTTTGGTATCTGCACTATTTCTCGTCTTTTCTCAATCGTATTGATGTAGTTATGTCCGATAAAAATTACCATAATTGCTAATACCGCCAAGATAGCAAGTGTTTTGATAATTTTATTGAATGTCTGACGCTTCAAAGCTATCTCCTAAACTTTTGACCTTAGTCAACTGTTTGGCGGTCGTATCATAACTTAATTGATACAAAACAGTTTGTTTTTTAAAGTCGTTGCTACCTGTTTTACTTTCAAATGTGATGACGGCTAATCCGTCAATATTTTGGTCTTGCTTGGCTCGGGTATAAACCTTGGCTTGGTCTAGCTTTGAAGAAACGTTATTACTATCACCAAAATTTTGATTACTTGGGAAATATTGGTTATATAAATCATTTGAAATTAAACCTTTAATATGTTCCTTGCGGGTTTTGTATGAATCAGGTTCAAATGTAAACATATACTTTAAAAACTCGTTTGTGGTGTTGTTAAAGTCAATTTCTGCGGTACTTTTGTCTTTATTATTTTGGTAGGTCTTATAACTGTCAATTTGGGTGCTCAATAACTGCTTTTGTTGGTTGGTTTTAGTCAATTGCTGACTAACTTGTCGCTTCTGCTGTTGTAAGCGACTGATCTGTTGTTGCGCCTGCTTAACTTGGCTATGTTGATAGGCATTCGTTCCTAATGACATAATTAAGATCAAACTACCAAGTGCAATACTTAAAACCACGCTACGCTTCATTTGTTGGTTCCTCCTTACTTCTTGATTGGCCGGGCTAACGTTACATCGCTACCACTTAGTAAGCTATAAAAGGCGGTGCCAAAGGTGCTTTCGTTTACATGTCCTGTGGTATCTCCACCCTCTTCAATAATCTTTGTGTTTTTACCATGCCAATTTTCGGTAATAAAAGCGGTGTGTCCGTTATTTCCTGCACCCGCACCCTGATTGACAATGACAATATCGCCTGCTTTGGCGTCATTTTCACTAATTTGTTTCAAGTATTGGTGTGATCCTTTAGCGTCACTTGCCATTGTTCCAGTAAACCAGCCCATATTTGCGGGAACTTTGTAGCCTGCCTTGTTCAAGGTAAGCCAGATAAATCCTGAACAATCAGTTGTTCCTGATTTGTTAGGATTTTTTAAGTTAGTTCCTAAATCAGCGCTAGGGTGCGATTGCCCATACTTGAAATAACCTTTCATACTCTTGGCTGTTTTAATTATATTGCCGTCTGCCTTGCCTGTATCGGTATCACTAGCGCAATCTAGATTAGCGTTGGCTTCCTCATCTTGGCTAGCATTTTTTAAGCTATCCCCTGCAACTGGATCTTTTGTACCAATTACTGAATACCAGTGATCTGCAAAGGCATAACGCTTTGACAAAAACCATTGTTCAGGGTTTTTAGACATACCCTCGTAATCCATTAACCAGGCTTTGGTCGCTTTATGCACGTCCGTATATTTAAAAATCTGCTTGTTTGACGCATAGTAACTACTGTTCAATTCTTGGTCGAGATAATCCAACTGCACGCCGAGATTAGTCGCTGGTTTGCTTTCTTTGTGGGCTAAGTCCTCCAACTTATCTTTACGGCCGCCTAACCACTGGGCTAAGCCCGTGGCCCCGGAACTGGAATTAACAGACTTGGGATCAAGGCGACTTTCTAGTTGTAAGACCCCCAAGATACCGGCGGCCGCTTGTGGGGTGGCACCATACTTTTGTTTCCAATGCTTAGCAATGTTTTTCGCATTTTCTTCCATACCTTTATCGTCTAAATTGGTAACTTGGCTTGATGTGGTATCATCTCCACAATTTTCTTCTAAATCTCCTGTTAATCCTGCAATTATCAATATAATTGCTATGAAAAAGCCTACGATACCATATAATATGAATTTGATTTTTTTCTTTTGAAATTCATAGGCTAGTCCCATGTTAAGCACCTACTTTTTGCTTTGCCTTATCAACTTTATCTTGCGCTGCTGATTGGTCACTCTGCGCGTTCTTTAAGTCCGACTTAGCCGAATCCACCTTCTTATCTTTATCCTTATCTTTGCTGCCATCAATCTTGTTGGCGTCATCTAACTTCTTTTGGGCGTCGCCAACTTCGTTCTTAGCGGCATTGAGACTTAACAGGGCTTTCAAATACTTAGCTTTAGGACTATTCACACCGGCTAATTTGGTTTGGACGGTCTGGGCGTCTTGCGTATCATTATGGGCGAGGAAGGCTTGTCCCATTCTCAATAAAACATCAGCGTTCGTCGTAAAGGATAATTGGTTATTAAGCGTATTGGTATCGTAGTTAACGATGGCTTTTTCAAGTTTCAACTGGTCTTTTTGCTTGCTTGTCGCCTTAGTTGGCAATTCCCACTTGGCAACCTGCCCGCTATCCTTGTTGGCATAAGCCGTGTTGACAACCTTATTCAACTGGCTTGGGTCAACCTTTAAAGCTTGCTGGTACTGACCATGCTTTAAAAAGACATTGACTTGCTTAGTTGCAGGATAGCCGGCTCGTTGCATATCTTTTTGTGCTTCTGACCACTTATGATCATTTAAAGCGGTCTGAATTTGACCGCTATATTTTAATCGCGTGACCTGGGCTTGGTTCTGGTTAGCTAAGCTTTGATACTTTCTTTCGTCACTTTTATGGACTAAGCCGACGGCCACTCCGGCCACAATCGCCACTCCGGCCACGCTCAACCACAAACGTTGTTTGGTTTTCTGCTGGGCCGTTTCAACTTCCTGCCATTCGTGATAACTCACAAAGTCCTCAATGCTGTTAACCACTTCCGTTAACTCATTTAACGACGTAGCTTTAGCTACTTGTTGTAAATAGTCGTCCGGGTGTTTAGCTAGGGCTTCTTTAGGATTGCTTAGTAGCCGTTCATAGGGCGTCCCCGTCAAGCAAAATAGAATCAGCGCTTTGTATTTGGCTAAATTGCTATGTTTGTCATCATAAGGCATGAGTTCATTGGCGCGATAGGCGTACCAAACATGTTGCATGGGGTAATACCACAGATTAGCTGGATTTAACGCAATATGATACTGGCTATCAGCAACCACCTTTTGCGCCATAATTTTCTTGGCAATGGCTGCCCGGATCGCCTTATTTTCCTGCGGTAATTCCTTTAATGATCTGACCTTATCCGGCAAGGTATAAGTTAAAACGACCTTCTGATCTTGTTCAACCACGTTAACCAACTGCAAGAAATTGGCATCAGCTTGCTTTAATTCGTTTAGCTCACTCAACTGGTCGTATCGAAACTGATTGTGATTGAGTTCGAGGATTAACTTGTTTCCTTGTCGCTTGAACGTGCCGACCTCGATATTTAATAGCTGATTTGATTTACTCATTTAAAGTCCCTCCTTCCTCTTCAGTAGTCGTCAAAGCGTCAATCTCACTGGGAGTTAAGATCACGCGCTTTTGATAATCCGGTTGAATGGCTGTCTCACGGTTGTATTTTTCTTGGTAAGCTTCGGGATCAATTAACCGCAATTCTTCTTCGGTCAACTCGACACGCATAAAGGCGCGTTGGCTACCATAGATCATCAGGGCTTCACCTTGCCGGCGGCGCTCCAATAATTTCTTTTCTTTATCCGAGAACGTCATTCTCAACTTAGTAATCACATCATCAACGCCTTTACCGTCTAACCCGAAAAAGATTTTCGTGTAGGAGTTACCGATAATAGATTCACCTATGTTTTGACCGGTATCAGTCGTTCCTTCGATCACATCTTGAATTTGCTGTGTTCCGGCAATCGCTCCGGCATTGTACTTTCTAAACCGCTTGTATGCTTGGTGGAAAAAGGTGGCGGCCGCTTTGTGCAAGGTCAAAAAGTGAAATTCATCAACAAACAATTTCTTGCGGCTATGCCGATCTTTGGTAATTTCGTCCCACAAATATTGAAAGGTGTTCAGATAGGCGGCTGATTGGACTTCCTGTTCACTTTGTAGCGGTTTTAGATCAAAGGAAATGATCTTCCCCTTTAAGTTAACGTTGGTGTGGCCGTCAAATAGGCTGTTAGAGCCATGGGTATAACTGCCTAAAATATAGTAGAAATCTTTAACCCGATTAAATTTGTCGGCGTCTTTATCAGCTAGTTTTTCCAACTCGTCATAAACATTGGATAGGGTCGGCCACTGATCGTCTTTAATTTCTTTCAAGCGGCTGTATTTCAAAACGCCACTGTTGACGTAAGCTTGTTTAACGACATCATCAAGGATTGCCAGTTCAACTTGGGTAATCCCGGTTTTAAGGACTTCAAAGAACCCCTTTAATCGCTGGATTTTATCTTTGACTAGTAAATCAAGGTTCGTGACCGCTTCATCAGCGCTGAGGATTTCTTCGGAAAAGATTTGGAGCGGATTAATTTTGTACTTAGCATTCGAGGTTAGGTGCAAGACTGCCCCACCTAGGGCTTCGACAATCTTGGTATATTCATTTTCTGGATCAATAATGTAGATTTGATAGTCTTGAATGGCGTAGCGTAGGATTTTCTGAATCATATAGGTGGTTTTACCAACCCCGGAAGTCCCGATAATGACTTGATTTTGATTAAGCGTCTTGTTGCGATCCAACATATCTACGGCAATTAAGCTGTTGGTATCTTTGTTAACCCCTTCAATATCGCTTCTAGGCTTCAAGTCCAAAATTTCCGCGTCATCAAAGGGAAACATGCTACTGGCGACTTCGGTATTACTTTCTTTATAGGTGTAATCCCCCATGAGGTTCTCGTTAATTGGCATGGTTGACCAAAAGGCTTGGAACGTCGCTTTAACGGGCACTAAGGGCTTCATTTGTAGTTTAATCAGCGTGTTTTTGACATTGTCGGTTAAATCATCTAGTTCTGCTAAACTGTTGGCCCGTAGATAAATGAGCATATGTTGGTACACAAATGTGGTAGAATTATCAAGGTATTTATCTAGTTGCATGTTGGCTGAATCAATATAATTTTGCAGAATCTTCTTTTTATACGGGTCGAACGTATTTAACTTCTGTGCTTCCTTATTTTGAATCGTCTTCTTGTAATAGGTAATCATTGAATTGTTACTGGCGCTGTCGATATATTGCACAATATCGATAACGCCTTTTTTGCGCTTCAATTCTGATAACCAGTTGCCATACACCCGCTTAGGATAGTCAGCGACCGCTAACACCCGAATAAAATTCTCGCCCGACTGGACGTAGGTGGGGTACTGTTCCCAGCTAAACGGGAATAGTGAATGCAAGCTATCGCGATCAATCAGCTTGGTAAAGTCTTCCACCTCCGATTTTTGTTTATTAACCGCTGTTTCACTATTTTGCTGACTTTCGTTTTTGGTTGGCATGAATAAGTCAATGACTTTATCACCAAAATTCATTTTGTTTCCCCCTATCCATTGAAATTGATTAAGTTCTTTAAAATCTCTTGAACTTCTTGACTAGTCAAAACTTTGGCCGTCACATCAAAATCCGTTAACGCATTTTCAATGTCTCGTTTAACCTGTTCGATCTTTTCGTCTAAATGAGTGACCGCTAGGTTTAAGCTCTTAACACTTTTGTCTTTAATTGGCACCTTAACGATTAGCAGATGTTGCTTAGTTGTCATGTTTTTAGATTCTTGGACTTTAGTAAAGTGATCCAAGTAACTGGCTATGAGCTGGATTTTGAACTGTTGTTCCGGGTGGTCTTTTTGTAAGGCGAGATACCGCCGTTTGAGACCATTGAGATAAGCCGTCATATTGACGGGAATCGTCGGTTCTAAGAACTGTAGCGTGTCATCAACACCTTCACCCAAGGTACTCATCAGAAACGCGCCATAGTCCTCAAAAACGTCCTGTTGTTCAGTTTCATTAAGCAGATCAAGATTGATCCCACTAACTTCCAAAATCCCAACGAGATTACCCGTTTTGGTAACTTCGTAGTTACCATACATACCCACTACTAAGCTCATGTCATCAATGGTCTCTTTCCCGCCATTGATTTTTGGTGGTTGGTAATTCCAATCTAACTTGGCTACTTTATTGGCGGTTTTGTTCTTCTTCAAACGCATTTAGTTCACCTCGCTTCTTCGGTTTTAAATAAAACAGTTTCTGACCATTGGCATAGCAGCGTTTCAACTTAAAGTTATCCCGCACTTTAATATTCTTCCGCGCCGCAACTGGCCTAATTGTTAAAATAGCCATGACAATCGTCATGGCTAAGACAACAATCACTATTTTTATCAGGACTAAAATCAGACCATAGGGTGGGATCGCAATAAAAATTAAGCCCACTAGTCCTGCCAGCGCCGCATAGCCAAAATCCTTCAAGGTGTAATCTTTCCAGATCCCATAATCTTTATCCACGTTCTCCGGGAAGATAAATTCTTTTCCTTTCTTCATTTGGCAGGCTCCTTTTTAAATTAAGTGAATAGGCTGTAAACCCAAGGTAATAGCCAGATAATCGCTGCCGCTAAGGCCACTAAACCAGCCACCCGGCCAACCGCGTGGTAAACCTCTGATTTCTCTCGCGGATCGTCTGCGTCAGGCATTCTTTTGATAATAATAAATAGCGCGACACAAATCCCGACTAAAACGACCAACCCGGTTAAAATACCTTGAATCGTCTTCCCAGCTTGGGTTAGCTTACTTTTAACTTCGCCACCGTCTGCGGCAAAGACAACTTGGGCGTTCATCAAGCCCAAGTAAATTGCGGTGGCTCCAGTAGTTGCTAGCGCTTTCATTTTTCTGTATTTTGACATGTTATTCCTCCTTCCTATCGTCTTCTGATGTTCGTAATTGAATTTGTTCTGCCTGCGTTTCTTCTGGCTCACGCTGATAGAACTTGTTCAATTGTTCCTCGGCAATTTGCTGGCTTGGTAATGGGTCGGTGGCTAATCTGACGTGGCCATTTTCACTCGTGGCTAAGTAATACTCTTTTTCTGACTGGCCTAACTCTTGGGTCTCTAGGACATGCAAGTTATGTTCATAACGGACTAAGGCGTTATCAACTTCTAAGCCATAGAAGCCTAAGAAACCTTCTAGGAAACTTTCACCAAAAAAGGTCATTTCATTTCTGATCTGCTTATATTGATGGGTCGGTTTGTCACTCACCAATTTTTCGGACTTTTTAGCATTTTGACTGTCTTGATGGTGATTAAACCAGCCCCTAAGTTTTAATGGCGGCGTTTTTAGCTGACGTTTAACCGTCTTCTTAATCATGGCTCGGCGAACTTCGTCGATTGGCTGGCCGTCTTGATCTAAAATTGCTTGTAGCTGTTTTTGATCGGTTAATGCTTGGTCATTATCAACCACAATCGCCTTTTGATCATCATGAACTAGCTTGCCATTAATGCCTTGCCAGCTTTCTACTTTCATTGAGTCACCTCCTTATGGGGTTTGCTGGGCTAGAAATATTAAACAACTAGCTTTCCCCCAGCCCGCCCGGTAAAATGGATTGTTAGGAGGGTGACACCTAGAAGTTGCGGTTCTAGGTGCTGATCCCCGTTAGCAACTCTACTGCTGACGAGGACGCCCTCTTTTTTTATGTGCTTCTTAATCCACTCTATGCCTTCATCAGATATTAACTTGCTTTTCCCAGAACCAAGCATTAATTCTTCTGGGAATTCTTCTCTATGTCTGCTCAACCAAGCACTAACATAGTTGCGCCCATGTCCTAATTCACGACTTGCTTGTGCTAGACTATGCCATTTTTGTTTGTTTGCCACATGCGGATTCTCCTTTCTTTATTTTATTTTTAGTTTAGCACATAAATAGGTGCATTGATACCATTTAATTTTACATTTTGATTACAAGTGCATCCCCCCATCTTCATGCCGGTTTCGAGTTTGGTGTTGCCGGTGCTTTTTCGTCATTTCCCACTCAGTCTCCTTTAAACCTTGCGCCTGTTTTTGCCGTTGGTAGTCTTCATCACGGGCATATAGGGCGGTCATGATTGCGTTACTAAAGGCCGTCTTTAAGTAATAGTCTGGACTAACTGGCTTGTAGTTCAGTGGTTGATAATGCCCGATATTTTCTTTTCGGTATTGATCGTCCTTATCTTGTCGCTCTTTTAACTGCTTTTGGATTTTCTCGATTTGACTGTTCTTAATCGTTGGATCGACTTTGCATTCGCCAAAAAAGAGTTGTTTAGTGCCATCATGCTTTAAAACCCGTTGTAAGTGATGATTTTCTAACTGATCTAAGCTAAGCTGTCCCGACAAATAAGCTAGTCCTTGTTGATGTTCTTGGGTACTGAAAACCTGTGGTGGATTTGCTTGCCATTGTTCCATTGTTTCGACTTTTAATGGCTTTAAAGTTGGATCATAGTACATCACGGCTGTATAAGCCTGTTCCTGTTTAGTCAATGGCAATCCATCTAAATTGCCTTTGGGAAAGGCCCTTTTCAATACTTCATGGTATTGCGTTTGAATAACTTGCTTAACAGCCATGATTGTTCGCAAATCTTTGACTGCGCGAGTAATCTTTTGCTGTTCGGTTGGTGAATATTTTTCTAGTAACCCTTGATCGACGTGTTCTAGACTTTCTAAGTTATCGTTATGAATCATCAGCGTATATTTCAGTTCGATTTTGACTTCCTTTTCCTGTTGCATTAATAACTTCCAGCCAACGTATGGCCGTTTGGTAAAGGTCAATAATTGTTGGGTCAACAAATCATCACGAATGTTCATTAAACGTTCGTTTAATTCACTACCCTTGAAAACTGTTTGTTCGCTATCGGTTTCCTTAATTAATTCTCGTCTTTCAGCTTGCGTGGTCTGTTCAAAATTAAGCTCTGGATAAAGTTTTTTCGTGGTACGATCGACCACTTTGTTTAAGAGTTCATCTGCCTTTTTTAATGAGCTTTCTTGTTGGTTAATTGTCAATAATTGTTTAGTCACATCTTCACCAACTGCATGTTTAATTAAGGTGCTATTTTTCCAATTAAATAGCATGCGCCGTTTATCATCTAAGCTCTCTAAACTGATATAAGTTTTCAGTTCATGACTTAACTCATTGACCACCCGTTTTTCATTAAACGAGAAATGTTTGCTTAGACTATCTAAATGACCTCTATTGATTGCTTTTTCTTGGTTATTTTTATAACTGGCTTTGGCCTTGCGATAGTCCTTAACTTGTTGATTAAATTCTTTTCTTTCATGCCGCTTACTATTGATTCCCTCATGTTGAGTTGGAACTTCATCTATTCCTTGATTTTCAAAGGATTTTTCGCTGATCCGATCGGGAATATTTTTTTGCTCTAAAACCTGATTGACACTAACCGACCAATTGTGCCGCCATTCAGTTATTTTTTCTTTTTTATCCCAATCGACCAACCAAATTTTTCGGTTTCTTACATTCCCTGCAGGGGTCTTAGTTTTATTACCATGGCTATCTAAAATGTATTCGGTTTTTGTTTTCTGTCCCCAAGTACCATCGGGGTTAAATGGGCGATTGGTTAACATCACATGAGCGTGCGGATTATCTGGGTGGTCGCGATGAATTGCCACGTCGGCTACCATGCCCTCATCAACAAAATTTTCTTGCACATATTTTGTCAGTAATTCTTTCTGTTCGGATTCACTTAATTCTACCGGTAAAGCCACGTTAAACTCTTTTGCATACCGTGAGTTTGATTTACGATCTTTCTTTTCAACTTCATTCCACAACTGCTCTCGATCACTGGCCCATTTTGGTGCATTTTTTGGCGTCAAAATAAAGCTTTCTGGCATAACCGAGCGGGCATAAAAATAGTGGTGACCTTCCTTATCATCAAATAGCTTTTCACCACTTCGATAAGCGGCACTGGCAATCGCACTTCGTCCTTTACCAGCACTAATATTACTAAAACTCATGTGAAAAATTGCCATGTCGGTCACCACCTTTCTTTGGGCTTATTGGTTTGATTTTGTTGTCGCCATCGGCGACTTCTAATACAGGTTTTAATGGGTTTAGCACAACGTCATCTTTGATGACGTGTAAGTGCGCATTGACCTCGTTTCACTCGGTCTGCTGATTCTCTTAACTTTAACTTAGTGTATGCCTTCCGCTTCGCTATTTCAAATTTTATACTTTGACTTAACGTTTCTTATATGATATAGTTTTGGTGATTATTTCTAATATGATTGGAGGGATCGTTATGTCTCAAAATAACTTAGAAAAACAAGAAGCTAAATTAAAAGCCCTTAATCAAAAAATTAAGGACGAAAAAAATAAGATTGAACAACGGCTAGGTAAACAAATCATCAGTCAAGCCAATTTAGATTATGCTAATTTGTCTAACGATCAGATTAATCTTTTAGCCAAGCAATTTTCTGAATTTTTAAAGGTAAAGTCCGTAGATCATTAGCCATACGAGATGGGGAAATTCCATGTCTAATCAATATGAAAAACTAGTTGAGCAACAAGCGCGTTTAAAACAAAAAATTGAGCGAGAAGATTTTAAATTACGGCAATCTAAATACTACGAAAATCGGCAAACCCGCAAAGCCCGTTCTCGCCGATTAATTCAAAAAGGGGCTTTGCTAGAAAAATACTTTCAAGCTGATAATCTCTCGGTTGAACAAACCGAAGAGCTTTTAAAAACATTTGCTGACTATGTTAACGCCCATAAACCAAATAAACTCAAAAACGATCAGCCTAATAACTAGGCCGATCGTTTTTATTTTCTGAATTATTCATGGGATTTCTAATTTTTAAATCTGGATTATTTTTACCAAATTCATTTAGTTGTTTCTGTATAGCTGATTCAAAGGTAATTTTTGGATTTATCCAAGGAAAATTACGTAAATTATTTTTGATCACCTGGTCATGCTCTCGTCTGTAAACTGATACAAATTTTTGGCTATTATCGTAGATCACGACATTATCAGCTTTGAATGCAACTATTGCTAAATTATGATTTGATTGATTATAGCGTTTTTTAACAATTTCATCTGGTACTCCGTGCCCACCTTTTTTGACCCGTTCATGAACCCGATTAATTGCTACTCTTTCGTTTTTTAATGCCACGTATAAAAGCGTGACCTCAAAACCATTTTGGTGAGCCCGCTCAATTAAATTTAATTGTGCCTTTCCTTGCCCAGCTAAGATTGTTTCAACATGAATACTCGGCCCGGTATCTAAAGCCGCGTGGAGTTGTTTTATTTCTTCGCGCATTGCCCTAAAGTTATCACGATCTTTATGCCAATCGCCACCCATTTTTTGTAGGATTTCATCGGCATTTAATCGTTTGGAGTGAGTAAATAATTCGGGTCTCGCGCGATATAAAGTGCTTTTACCAGCACCGTTTATCCCAGCCACGATGATGTATCTCTTTAGCTCACTCATGTTAAATCACGAAATGCTTTTCGTTGATAATTTGTTCTTGGCGTTTATCTAAGAGGTAAGTGTGTAACGCGTCAAACAACTTGCGCTTATCAGGATCTGGATTATGTGCTGCTTGCTCCCAAATGTCTTGAATATCGACTGCCCAGGGGTCAGCCAACAATTGCTCAATTTTTTCAACTTCTTTGCTGGATTTGGTCATTTAAAAAGCTCCTATCCCATTTTTTTAGTTTAGCTATCGCCAATTCAGCCACTCAAAGTGTCTATCTTTGCTTCTAAGCGATTTTAAAGCGATTTTAATATAATTATGCATGTAACACTTAAAATGGCTTAAACGAGCTAATATGACGTTTAATTCCAAGAACGCTCGTTATCAATATTTTGTTCTTTAGGGTGTTTGGCCGCATATTCTCTAGCCGCTTGTTGATTCCACCAAACGCCAAATAGGTTTTGCATGGTGCCATACAAGTAGTTTTCAACGTTCTTGACATGTTTCTCATTGCTTCTAAGAACGTTAAAGTAGCGTCTTAAGGCTTTAGTCATCAAAGGTTTTAGTTCTTCGTCGTAAAGCGAGATTATGACGCCAATATCTTGATGATCCTTTTCAACTCGGTACTTAGCATTTAAGATAATGCCAATGAAGCGCCGCATTTGTTGTGGGGTACGGCACCAAAAACTAAGTAGTTGCACAGCTTCGGGTTCTAAGAAAACCGGTAAGCCACTGTCTTCATCAGTTAAGAAGTCATTAGCATGGCTCACGAGATCATGGTTTTGCTTTTCTAGTTCTGCTGGTGAGAAATGAGCTGTGGAAAAGTCCAACTTTTGAGTATCTATATTGTATCTATCTTTATCTTTTTCTTTAGGTTCTTTATATAGATTAAGTCCATTTTTTGAACTTCCGCTCGTAGCAAGGGTTTGCGGGGTGTCGTCAACGAACTTATGCGGAAGTTCATTTTTTGAACTTCCGCTCGTAGCAAGGGTTTCAACGGTCTCCCGCGGAAGTTCATTTTTTGAACTTCCGCTCGTAGCAAGGGTTTGCGGGCTATTTTGACCATATTCACCGCGTAAATAGACATCGGTGGCTTTGACATCAAGTTTGGAAAGGTATAAACGGTTCGGTTCATTCTTTTTAGTTTTCGGGTTAAAACCCATTTGTTTCTGAACGAGTAATCCGATTGATTCCAGCTCTGTTTTTGTTTTGATGGCTTTTCCCTTTGAGCAATTAAACAAGTCCATTAGTTCTTGGTTGGTAAAGATAAAGTAAACATGACCCTCACTATCAACCCAGTTATTGCGCAAAGAATACTCTAAACGGTCTTTGAGGACCATATAAGCTAATTTAGCGTCATTGCTTAAATGTTTGTATTGATCGCCATACATTAATACTTTAGGAAATTGGAAAAATAAGGCTCCATATACGTTATCGGCTTCATAGTAATTGAACTTTGTTGATTTTGTCATAATTAAAACTCCCTTTCTTGACTGACACACGCTGTCTCAAAAGAGAGTTGCTAAAACATTTGATTTGCTTTAAAATACAAATCTGATATGCTCTAACTGAATTACAAAGCCTCACGGCTAAATGAATGCTTTGTAATTTACCAGCATGTGTCTATTTCTTGGTTGCCCAGTCGGCAACTTTTTTAATTTCTAACAACAAAAAATGGACTAAATAGCTTCGGTTAGCTACTTAGTCCATTGGTTTTAATTTGTGTTTTTTAACTATCCTTAACTTGTCCTTACGGGCTGGTTTGCGGTATAATTAACTTACAAATTAAGAACAATGTTCAGACGATTTTAACTTGCCGGTCTAAATCGTCTGAATCTAAGTAGCTGTCTGTTAGCTACTTGCTAAACCTAAAATCCCTGATTCCTCGTGAATCGGGGATTTTTCTGTTTAGCTTGATCTTTGTATTCGGTTGTTAAATTAGTCTTAGTCTAGCATAGCGCTTACCTAGCAGCAACTTTATTTAGTCTTGTATACTTTGCCAGCTTTTGGTTGAAACCAGTAAGCGATAGAAGATACCAGTAAATACTCAAATAATATAAAGACACTAAAATGCTTGGCCGTATTAATATCAAAAGCACTAAATATAAGGAGCATAAGTAACCCGATGAAATAAGTGATAAACAGGGACATTATTTGTAAAATTCTTACGACAATACGACGATTACCACTGATTCTTTCAAAGAAAAGTTGTAACCAATATTGCATTGGAAATAACCACTGGCGAATAAAAAAGCGGTCATCTACTAGGTGCTTTTTGGCAATTCCAATGGCTGGAATTATCCAAAAGACAATAAGGCTGGCAAGCAAAAATGTAACATTTATTGAAATTTCCATAACAACTCCCCCCCCTTAAAGTGACATCACATATTTTTTATAAGCTCATTTAAAAATTTGGAGGCAGACTTAAAATTATGTTCTTTAGCCAGACCATCAAGTCTTTTGCGTGCGCTAGGTTGAAGTGAAAAGGTATAGTTCTTAGTACGTTCCTCTTCATCTTTAAAAACAGGAATAACAAGTTTATCTTTAGTATCAGTTTGCTGTTCTGTTTCATTTTTTTGTAGTGCCTTTTTTATGTTTTTGTTCTCTGGATCGAATGCCATAGGTAGTCCTCCTTTATAATTCACATGTATACGTATTGAATATACATGTGATTAACACGTGTACAAAGCATTTATAACTTTTCCGTGATTTCATTAAATGTTTTGTCCATACTATCAAAAAATTCATGTTGATCAATATATGTTTTGTGGTCTTCAGCCATTTTTGAAAGAGATTTTTTATCCAACGTTGAACGATTGAATAGCTCCTTTTCTGGAACTGTAGCCAATACACTGGGATCGCCTTTTAAGGCTTTTAATAACTCGCGAGATGATCTTGTGTTGTGTTTAATCATGTTGGCGATAAAAAATAATTTGGTCGTGACATAAGATTTTCTAGTAGAGTAATCAATGGCTTCTTTGCGTAATTCGTTAATTCTTTCTTCTAGGTTAAATTTTGCATTATACCCATGTTCGCTAGGTGTGATTGGACTAAGGATAGCATTACTAATGATTACTGCATTCTTGGTAGCAGTAGAAAAATCTGGGTGACAATCCAAAATAATATACTCGAATTTTCCTAAATTTAAGCGTTCATAATTATCTGACAACCACATGTAGAGGAACATGTTTTTGTTAGTCTTATTTTCAATGGTCCGCTCAATATCGTCAAGGTGCATGTCTCCGGCAATTAGACTAATATAAGCACTTATTTCATGTATTTTGACTTTCCCTCGATCTAAGAAAATGTTGCCAACGGTGTCTTGATTGTCGTAAATGTTGTAAGTCTGGGTTAAATTACTTTGGTGGTCTAAGTCAATAAATAAAACATGCTTGCCATTTTTTGCTAACCATTCACCATAATTAAAAGCTAGGGTAGTTTTACCAACGCCGCCTTTTATAGCTGAAAATGTAATAATTTCCATTAGTTTCCCTCCTCATACATGCTAAGTAAGCTTAATAAATATCATTACATGTATAATAGCACGTAGCACGTATATTTGCAAATGGTACATATGATTTATATTCATGAATGATTAGTATACACTAGCTAAGTGTCCTATCTCTTGATATTAAGCTTTTTACGATATCGAATAAAAGTTGTCCGCTTGATCCCGGTATTCCGAGCAACGTCTATGTCACTCATGCCTGCCTGATAAAGCTTAAAAGCATGTTGCAAGCGGGGATCATCTTTGGCATATTGAGGTTTCCGACCATGATATTTGCCTTGTTGTTTAGCCAGGGCAATGCCTTGTTGCTGCCGCTCAATAATCCGCTTACGCTCACTTTCGGCTTGATACTTATATAGTTCAATGATGAGGTTGGTCATGAGTTGACGTAAGTTTTGGTCAGCAATCCCCGTCATAGACGGCAAATTCAACACATCTAGGGTGGCCCCCTTACTTTGAATGGTGTTCATGATCTGGGTTAAATCCTGGTTGTTTCGGCCCAAGCGATCTAGTTCAGTGACCAAGACAATATCACCCTCGCGGATATAAGCCAGCAGTTTTTGCAGTTCAGGTCGATTGGTGTTAGCCCCACTTAATTTATCCGTAAATAATTTATCAACGCCTTTTAAAGCCGCTAACTGTCGATCTAAATGTTGCTCCTTGGAACTCACGCGAGCATAACCGATTTTAGTCATTTTCAGTTCTCCTTTTGGACAGTTCTAATGAACATCTGTAATTCCTAGTATAGCACGGAAATAAAAAAGGCCATTAGGGCATACCCTGTTGGCCAGTTGCTTTGGCTGTAATAATAAAATGCAGCTCTGTTTTTAATTAAAGATATTGTTCATTCAAATGTATGCTTGGCGAAACGATGATATGAGAGAAATTGCAGAGCGATGTACGTGCTACTATCAAAATAAATATTGAGAACTAATGCTTTACTGCATTATCGTTTTTCCAGTGTGCTGTGAAATGAGCTTCAGCATGATTATCCGCAAGAATCCGATGAAAGATTGATACCAACTCATCTGCGCTCTCGGTAAAGGATTGTGCAGAAAACTCGTCAATGGCTGAATGAGAATTAACATTGAATAGTTTGAGATACTGCTCATTATTCCGATAAAATTCATCCTGCTTAATTCCCGTAAACTCGATGTACGTCTCAATAATTCGACGCATTGAGTTAAGCATGGAATTTGTATACCCATGTTTTGCCAAATCACCAAGTTCTATCCAGAGTGCATCATAATTTGTCTGCATATCCCGCTTCGCATCAGTAATCTGAACGAATGACCCTTGCCGCAAATGATAAAAGTCACTCTTATCATATTTTGTCTTGCCGTTCTTGTCTTCAAATGCCCCATACGGAGGAACGTTTAAGTAAAAATGGTAGATTGCAAATTTAATCCGAATTTTTGGACAAATTTGTCAGCATAACCTGATACGGTGTTTGCCAGTCGAGTATTTTAAGCGGTCGCTGGTTAATTTGGAGTAACGTCGTCGTTAAATCTTGAGCACTAATGTGCTCAAAACGAGTCCCTTTAGGATAAAAATAACGTAAATTCCGATTAAAGCGTTCATTACTACCACGTTCAGCTGGCGTATAAGCATGGCAGTAATAGGTCTTAATACCATATTGTGATTCAAGTGATACTAGCCCACTAAACTCAGTGCCACGGTCCACAGTAAAGCTGTGCACCGGACCATTAAAAGTGGTTAGGAACTTAGTTAGTGCTTCATTAACAGTCGCTGTCGTCCGATCTTTTAACCGGTATGCCCAAAGGAACCGTGATTTGCGATCGATTAAAGTTAATAAAACTGCCTTACTATGCCCACGAGGACCAACGACTGTATCTAGTTCAAAATCGCCGATGCGCTTACGTTGATTAATCATCATGGGACGCTGTTCAATTGATCGCCCCAAAGATTGATTATATTTGGATCGTTGGTCAACGTTACGCCGTTGGCGTACGCCATGTTCAGGTAGATCATTCAAAGAGAAACCAATTCTCCCCTGATTTAGCCAATTATAAATAGATTTAGTAGCTAGTTTAAATTCGTGAGCAATCATTCCTGGTGACCAGCTTAGACGTAAATGGTTGAGAATTTTTTGCTTTAACTCATCGCTCAGCTTAGTTTTCCGACCACATCGTGATCGCTTGTATTCGGCATCTGTTTGTGCTAATTCAGCCTGATAAGGTTGACATCGAGATAATTCATAAGAAATTGTTGACGGTGATCGGTTCAGCCGAACGCCCATTTGGATATTGGACAGCCCTAGTTCACAAAAGGTTTCGATTTTAATTCGTTCGGAATAGGTTATACTAGACAAAAGATCAGCTCCTAAAAGATGGGTTTGTGGTAAACACCATTTTAAAGGAAGCTGATCTTTTTTGTCCGAACAGCGTTCGGATTAATTTTACAATCTACCAAATGAATATTATGAGTCATGATTACAATGAAGTCTTTTTGGTGATCAAAGCGTTCTCTTTGCTTCCCTTGATAAAGTTTCTGCATTTCCGTAATAATCAAATATTGCATATCAGAGTCGTTCGAATTCATTGGGTCATCAAAAATTATTAACTTTGGAGACGTAGATGTTTGTATGGTTGTCTCACCTAGTTTCTCTAAAAAATATAATAGTGCAATTACATTTTTTTCACCAGTGGATAACTCTTTCACTCTGCGTAGTGTGCTTTTTTTACCTACAGTTTGTGAAACCTGGTAATAACCAGTCTCTTCATTTTCTGTGTAAGTTAACTGCCACGGAACAACTCCTTGTAAACGTTTGTTGATGTTTTTAATTGCCTGTACCTCGGCTTTCGGCTTCAAAGCATCAATTTGATCATTCAAATTCTGAATGTCCGCTTCAAGGTCTGCTTGCTGTCCTACTTTTTTGTCAAACTCTTCTTTGACATTTTTAAATGTTTTTCTTACATCGTTCATCTGCACACATTTCACATCATATTTGAACTGACCAAGTAATTTGTAAATCATGTTATATCGGAGCTTTTCTTGTGCCTCCCTTTTTTTTGTTGCGAGTGATGCTCCATACTCCTTATTATTCTTCACCAACGAATTGTAACTCGAAAAATCAAAATCTTCTGGAACTTCTATGTCTAATTCGTCCAACTCGCTAAATAAATTTTTTTCTTTGGATTCTAGTGCGTCTTCCAAAGCGTCACAAAATGATAATATTATCTTTTTATGTGCAACTAAATCATCCAAAATATTCCCCGCCGTTTCCTGATATTCCGGATAAAATGCTGCCTGAGTCCATTTCATGCTTATAATTAAGCTTGATAATTGACTTACTTTTTTCTTACCCTCAACAATTCGGTTTTTCAATACTGCCACTTCATCAGCACTAAAGTATGATTCGAGTTCTTGAAAGGTTTCTTCGGAAATAGCGTTTCCACAAAATGCGCAAATCTCTCCGCTCTGATGTTTATGAATTCGCATGCCTTCTTCAGCAAAATTAATCCTTTGCTGATTATTTTGAAGCCGTTTAATACGGTTTTTCTCCTCAACTTTACTCTTGAGAATTTCATTTGTACTTTTCAGATATGCTGAATAGTTAACGTGCTTCCATTCGACAGTATTAACGAATAGTTCCTCGGTTTCAAGCGTCTTCTTTAACTGAGTAACATCAATTTCTTGGAGCGCCGCAGCGTGGGAAATTTCCTTCTTAAAGTCACTCTTATTATAGGTCGTCTTAGATATTTGCGGCCGATATTAGTTTTTAAATCAATAATTAAAGGTTGAAAGAATGAAATTATGCTTAGTCAACTGTGATGAAGTTATTAGTAGGAACAAAATTAGCTTAATCGTCCGTCCTCCAACGAGAGTTGAGCCGAAATACAGTGCGAGTTCTAAGCCTGGTGAATCAGACGACACAGAATAGTTTAACTTCCGTCCTGCGGCTCGCTTGGTTTGGACCGCCTTTTGTACTTTGAACTTTTAGACAAACAAAAAAATCGGTAATCCGCGTAAATTAAGTTCGCGAATTATCGATTTTTTAATAACAGTCAAAAAATTAACTTTATTTTTCCAAGTTAGCTAAACCATCGTTTAAAACTTTCTTCAAAGTTTTTGCAGAAGCAGCCATCTTTTGTTTTTCATCAGCATTTAATGGAGATTCAATAACACGAGCTAAACCTGAACCATTAATAACAGCTGGTGTACCAATGTAGATGTCTTTTAAGCCATCATATTGGCCGTCCATGTAAGCACTAACAGGAAGAACCGCATTTTCATCACGTAAGATAGCTTTTGAAATCCGTGTCATAGCAGTTGCAACACCATAGAAGGTTGCGCCTTTTTTGTTGATGATTTCGTAAGCTTTGTTACGAACCTCGTCTTCAATCTTAGCAAGATCATCAGTTGAAACGCCTTCTTCTTTAGCAATTTCAAGTAATGGTTTTGTGCCGATAGTAGCTGCTGAGTAACCAGCAAATTCTGAATCGCCATGTTCGCCCAAGATGTAAGCATCAACAGAAGCAGGTGAAACATTGAATTTCTTACCAAGAGCCACACGTAAACGAGCAGTATCCAAAGAAATTCCTGAACCAATAACTTTTTCCTTAGGGAATCCTGAGAATTTCCATGTAGCGTAAGTTAAGATATCAACAGGGTTAGCAGCAACCAAGAAAATACCATTGAAGCCTGAGTCAACAATTGGTTTAACAATTGTTGATAAAATCTTCAAATTCTTGTTTACAAGGTCTAAACGAGTTTCACCAGGTTTTTGAGGAGCACCAGCTGTGATGACAACTAAGTCAGCATCCTTGCAATCTGAGTATTCACCAGAATAGATCTTCTTTGGTGAAGTAAATGGAGTTGCATCTTCAAGATCAAGTGCATCACCTTGTGTACGTTCCTTGATGACATCGACAACAACGAATTCTTCAGCAATTCCTTGTTGAGCCATTGCAAAAGCAAAACTAGAACCTACAGCGCCGTCGCCGACTAAAACAACTTTTTGATGATTTGGTGTATTAGACAAAATATAACATCCTTTCAATTTGTAATTTCAGATACAAGTATAACACGTTCAGCATTGGTTTCGCATTCACTAATTAA
>NZ_JBTYYZ010000018.1:0-23614 GCF_054881455.1 Companilactobacillus sp. FL22-3
AAACTCGTCAGTTTCTCTCAGTCTTTTTATATTTTTAAAACACTTTAACTTTTAAATTAAAAATTATAGTGAACGTGAAGCACCTTTGTATACAACACCACGTCTTGAATCAACAGTAACAGTGTCACCATCTTTAACAAGGCTTGTAGCGTTCTTAGCACCAACAACTACAGGTAGACCCATAGCGATACCAACAACAGCTGCGTGTGAAGTTAGACCACCGTTTTCAACAACAACGGCACTAGCTTTTTCAAGAGCTGGTAGGTAATCTTTGTCAGTCATTTCTGTAACAAGGATGTCGCCTTCATTGATCTTCTTGTTAGCTTCTTCAGCGGTGTGAGCAACAACAACGTTACCAACAACTGATTCTTCACCAACACCTTGGCCTTTAACCAATGTAGAACCGATCAATTGAACCTTCATCAAGTTTGTTGTACCACTTTCACCGACAGGAACACCAGCGACAACAAGAATCAAGTCACCTTCCTTAGCAAAGCCAAGTTCTTGAGCTTTCTTAGCAGCTAAGTCGAACATTTCATCAGTGTTATCAGGCTTGTCAACGATAACTGGATCAACACCCCAGTTAACTGTCAAACCACGTTGTGTAGTTTCGTCAAATGTAAGTGCCAAAATATCAGCAGATGGACGATACTTAGAAATCATACGTGCTGTGTAACCACTCTTTGTAGCAGCAACGATTGTGTGAATGTTTAGTTCTTCAGCTGTTCTAACAACTGATTCACCGATTGATTCTGTAACGTTTGAACCCTTGTAATCTTCGAAACGTTGGATTGCAAGTTGGTTTGTGTGGTTCAATTGTTGTTCTGTACGTTCGTCGATACGAGCCATAGCAGCAACTGATTCAACTGGGTAGTCACCGTTAGCACTTTCACCTGAAAGCATTGTTGCATCTGTACCATCAAGAACAGAGTTAGCAACATCAGTAACTTCGGCACGTGTAGGACGTGGGTTTTCTTGCATTGAATCAAGCATTTGTGTAGCTGTGATAACTGGCTTGCCAAGAGCGTTACATTTCTTGATCAAAGTCTTTTGTACGAATGGTACGTTTTCAAATGGAATTTCAACACCCATGTCACCACGAGCAATCATCAAACCATCTGATACTTGAAGGATAGAATCGATATTGTCGATACCTTCTTGTGATTCAATCTTAGGGAAGATTTGTACGTATTCACAGTGTTTTTCTTCAAGGATTTCACGAATATCCAAGACATCTTGAGCTTTACGAACGAATGAAGCTGAGATGAAGTTGATACCTTGTTCTAGACCGAAACGAATATCGTCAGAATCTTTTTCTGTGATACCTGGTAGACGAACTTCAACACCAGGAGCATTGATACTCTTTCTTGAGCCGATCATACCGTCGTTTTGAACAACAGTAACCAATTCACGGTTCTTGTCATCTTTTTCAGTAATCTTCAAATCAACAAGACCATCATCAATCAATACGTGACCACCAACATGTGTATCATCGTATAGACCAGGATATGTTGAAGCAATCTTTTCAGGTGTACCTGTTAAGGAATCATCCATTGAAATACGGATTGTTTGGCCAATCTTAGCTTCAAACTTGTTACCTTCTTGAACAGTTGTACGAATTTCAGCACCCTTAGTATCTAGAACGATACCAACAGTCTTACCAGTAATCTTTTCAGCTTCGTGAACCATTTCCATACGAGCTTTGTGTTCTGGATGGTCACCATGTGAGAAGTTGAAACGGAAGATGTTAGCTCCGGCTTCAATCAACTTAACGATTGTGTCAACATCATTACTAGCAGGTCCAAGTGTACTTACAATTTTTGTTCTTTTCATCGAGAATCCCCTTTTCTTGTCTTAATACCTTGTTCATTGTACCAAATTAAAACTCTACATGTTTAAATTATCTGCTTAAAGATTCATTTAAATCATATAGTGATAAATCAGGTTTGTGCTTGCTATCGAATAAGTCAAGAATATCATGTGATGTAATCTTGTTATTTTCGATACCGACAGCCAAACCACCCTTGCCATCAAGCAAGAGATCAACTGCATAAGCACCCATCTTACTTGCTAAGACACGGTCTTTTATAGTTGGTGAACCACCACGTTGCACATGTCCGAGAACAGTTGCACGTGAATCAAAGTCACCATACTTGTCCAATTCACTCTTGAATTCGTCAGCGTGCATAACACCTTCAGCAAGAACGATAATCATGTTCTTGTTACCTTGTTGACGGCCAGTTTCGACCTCTTCAGCAATTTCTTTGATGTCAAAATCACGTTCAGGAATGATGATCTTTTGAGCACCACCAGCAACACCTGCCCAAAGAGCAACGTCACCAGCGCCACGTCCCATAACTTCAACGATGAAAGTTCTTTCATGGGAACTAGCAGTATCATGCAACTTATCGATTGCATCAACGGCAGTCGATACAGCTGTATCGAAACCAATTGTAAAGTCTGTGAACGGAATATCGTTATCGATTGTTCCTGGCAAACCGATTGTGTTAAAACCGTGTTCAGTCAAACGCAATGCGCCATGATAAGAACCGTCGCCACCGATAACAACTAATGCATCGATTCCAAACTTCTTCAATTGTTCAATACCCTTCAATTGGCCTTCAACTTTAGCAAATTCAGGGTATCTTGCAGAATGCAAGAATGTACCACCACGTTGAATATGGTCAGATACGTCGTCGCTGTTCAAACGGAAGATATCTCCCGCAACAAGTCCAGCATATCCATAATTGATACCATACACTTCAAGCCCTTTGTCAATGGCTCTACGTGCGACTGCTCGAATAGCAGCGTTCATACCAGGGGCGTCGCCACCACTGGTCAAAATACCAATACGCTTCATTTGTTCACACTCCAAAATTATTTGTTTCTAAAACAAAACCTAATCAAATATAACATTTTTGTTGAATACTTTGTAGAGCTGAAAACGTTTTAAGATAAATTATTCACTCTTTTTTTAGAAAAACATTTTGTTTACCTAAAAACATCTCCAATTTCTGCTGCACATTACTATTAAAATCTATCCAGCGGTTCGATTTCAAGAGTAATGCTTGTTTCTTTTGCACTCGATATAAAATTACCGGCATTTGGCCATTGGCACTCTCAATGATCTGATAAAGCTGTTTCAAATTTTCTGAAGTATCGTGAGCTTTGTCGATCCTTAAATAGAGTTTTTCAGTTGGCAACTGGACGGTATATTGTTTTGGATCGACCACTTTATCAGCAATCAGTTCCAAGTCTCCTCTTTGACCAACATTAGGATGACCTACGAACAAATAAATATTTCCATCCAGATCGATTGACTCAATCTTTTGAAAAAGTTTGGGAAAGACTGTCACAGAAATCGTTCCTGATTCATCTTCAATTGTCATAAAACTCATTCGTTGACCCTTTTTTGTCCTGATCACTCGTAAATTCTTGACTAATCCCAAGACATTGACAGTTTGATTTTGAAAATTATTCAACTCTGAAATTTTAATTGTTTGCAGATCCAATAAGCGGGTGCGATACTTTTCGACTGGATGTCCTGAAACGTAGACGCCTAAATACTTTTTCTCTTGATTCAATTTTTCCGTCAAACTGAAATCGTCAACTTGGTGCTTCTTAGGGTCCAAAACATCAAATAATGATAAATTGCTGCCAGCTAACTGTATGCTTTCAATCAAATCACGAAAATCATACAGCAGTTCTTTGCGATTGCGGTTGAAACCATCAAAAGCTCCCGCCAAAATCATTGGTTCTAAATAGTCGTTCTTAACAAACCGACGGTCGATTCGTTGTAAAAAGTTGAGTCCACTAGTGTAGTGCCCGTCTTTTTGCCGTTTTTTGATGATCTCATCAGCCAAATCACGACGCATCCCTTTGATACTCAATAAACCAAAGCGAATTGCTTGATTGCTATCGGTGAATTCATATGAACTCTGATTAATATCGACATTTAAGATTTTCACTTGCATATCTTTAGCATCTTGGATATAAGTCGAGACTTTGCTCTCATTATTCAAGTTGGAATTTAAGAGAGCAGCAAAGAAAATATCTGGAAAATGAACCTTGATGTAAGCTAGCCAAAACGCAATCATCGAATAGGCAACTGAATGTGACTTGTTAAAACCATAATTACCGAATTTTTCGATATACTGATAAACTTTTTTTGCTGAATCAAGATCATGACCTGCCGCCACTGCTCCGTCAATAAACTTCTGGCGATTCTGTTCAATCAATTGGTCGTTTTTCTTACTGATAGCCCGACGCAAAATATCGGCATCAGCTAGTGAAAAATTAGCCATTTCAGAAGATGCCTGCATAACTTGTTCTTGATAAACTAAAATTCCATAGGTCGGTTTCAAGATTTTCTCTAATGAGCGGTCCGGATATGTAACCG
This sequence comes from Companilactobacillus sp. FL22-3, assembly GCF_054881455.1. NCBI lineage: Bacteria > Bacillati > Bacillota > Bacilli > Lactobacillales > Lactobacillaceae > Companilactobacillus > Companilactobacillus sp. FL22-3. Next base: position 4,400 of record NZ_JBTYYZ010000018.1, read on the forward strand.
GTTCATCGCCATGCTTTCGCGCAATAAAGGTCGAGATGTTTTGCATTGGACCAGGCCGGTACAAAGCGTTCGTCGCCACGATGTCATCGAAGCTTGTTGGGACTAACTGTCGTAAAACGCTACGAATTCCTTCTGATTCAAATTGAAAGACCCCATCGGTTGCTCCCTTTTGGAACAGTGCCAAGGTCTTTTTATCATCAAGTGGAATCTTTTCGGGAATAAATTCTTTTTGGAAGCGTTGGGAAATGGCCTGAATGGACTTATCCAGAATGGTTAAATTCTTTAATCCCAAAAAATCCATTTTCAAAAGGCCAACATTCTCAACATTATACTTAGTCTGCTGGGTCAAATTTATTCCATCAGCCTCTAGTTGCACTGCAACAATATCAGTCATTGGCTTTTTACTGAGAACGATTCCGGCCGCATGCGTGGAATAATGACGCGGTATTCCTTCGATACGTTGAGCAACTTTAAAGATCAATTGATTTTCACGAGAGTTTTGAGCTAGTTGGCGTAAAGCACCTGACTCATCCAATGATTCTGCCAAGGTAATGTTGAGCTTACGTGGAATGGCATTTGACCACTGCGAGATTTGAAACTGGGTCTGGCTAAATGTTCGTGCAATATCTCTTAAAGCCATTTTGGCAGCTAAAGTCCCGAAAGTGATAATTTGAGCCATATGGTCAGAACCATATTTGTCATGCATATACATCACCATCTCATCTCGACGGTCGTCTGGTAGATCAAGGTCGATATCAGGCATATTAGCTCGCTGTGGATTTAAGAAACGTTCAAATAGTAAGTCGTATTTGATTGGGTCAACCTGAGTTATCCCTAGGCAATATGAGACTAAAGAACCAGCCGCTGATCCTCGTCCTGGACCCGTTTTAATTCCAATTTGATGTGCATGTTTGATCACATCCCAAACGATCAAGAAATAATCTGCGAAACCCATTTTCTCAATGACAGTTAATTCATAGTCCAAGCGTTGCTGATAAGTCGACGAAACATCGTTTTCTAAACGTTTTTTTAATCCTCGGGCCGCTAAATCATGCAAAAATTCAATTGAAGAGATACCGTTAGGCGTCTCAAATTCAGGCAGTTCCGTTTCTTTAAACTCGATCTCAACATTACAGTTGTCAGCGATCCGTCCAGTATTCTCAACTGCCTCCAATAAATCGACGTCTTTAAAATCAGCCGTAAATTCTTGAACTGTTCTTAAATAATAATCGCCTTTCTCAACCACTTGCTCCAAATTCTCAAATTTTTGACCAGTTCGTAAGTAATTAACTACTTGATAAGCTAAATGATCATCTGGATTCAGATATCTAACATCGCCTAAAGCCACCATTGGTAAATGGTAATGCTCTGCTACTTGCCGAACATTTTTGACATTATCGATTTCACTAGCATAGAGACTGATTCCTAGATAAAATGCTTGGTTTTTGATCAGAGCCTGCATTGCCTCGATATAAGCCGCTACATCGACGCTCAAGACCTCCGCCTTACTGCCAGGTGTAATTACAAACAGCCCTTCCAAATGGTCTCTCAAGTCTTGAAAACTGACTGGATCAGTTTGAGACATAATCTTTGAAGAAATTTTAATTAAATTTTTATAACCTGAATTATTTTTGGCCAATAATATCAATGGATAAACATTCTCAGAATCTATGATTCCGGCTATCTCAATTGTTAAACCAATAATTGGTTTAATGCCAATTTTTTTAGCATATTTATAAAAATCGATTGACGCATACAGATTATTTAAATCTGTCAAAGCCATTGCCGCGTATCCCCGAGACTTAGCTTGATCCACTAACTCGGTCAATTTTGCGGGACTATGCAATAAACTAAAGCTGCTCATGACTTGTAGTTGTGCTTGCAATTTGTCGCCCCCTTTGTTTAAAATTATATCAAATGCAAGTAGAAATTTATTGGGTAAAAACGTTATTTGTGCTAAACTACTTGAGAAAGTGAGATGGATGATATGAGATATGTTGCCATTATTTTCTGGGCTATCATGTTAGGCCAAGTTGCTGGCTTTATCGGTGGTGCTTTGAATCAACAAACTTATAATTTTACATATTCAGTTATTATTAGCATAGTATTTGCTATCATTTTCAGTGTAATTCCATTGATTCTTGATAGCTCTGTCAAAGATGAGAAAAAAGCTTAACATCACGTTAAGCTTTTTTTCTTTGTTGTCAATTATCATCTTAATAAAAAGTGCCATCTGATTCAGATTTGGAATCAGACGGCACTTTTTCAATTTTAAAACAAACTATCTTTGCACTTGTTGATTATTAATACTTAGTAATGTACAAATAAAATTCTTTTGTAGATAAGTTGATATTGAAATTAACTCCATTTGAAGTTATTTGGTTCATTGAAGTCTTAGTAGAATTCTGACCTGCATTTTTGGTCTGCTTAGCAAACTCTTTCAAGACCTTTTGTCCATCTGCACCTAAGAACTTCGAAACGACCATCAAGTTGGTAGCAAAGTTCTTTTGACCAGTCTTAGACTTCAAGTCCTTATAGGAAAGTGTCGTTGCAATTCCCATCAGCTGATTGTTCTGAACGTTGTAATACCACTTACTGCCGTCATTCTTTTGGTGAGTTAAAATGCCATCTTTAGAGATCAACTGAAGCTGATCATTTGATTGTCCCATCGACAACATCGTGTAATTATATGTTTGAGCAAAAGTCAGATAGTCTTGTAGAGCCTTTACCTTCTTAACTTTAACCAACTTCGACTCAACTTGATCACCATTCGTAGCTTTAATACGAACAGTCTGGTCTTTAGTTGATACGGGTACTGAGATGGCAAAATGATTTTCATCTACATCAACCTTTTTGGTCTTGCCATTAACTGAATATGTCAACTTCTGATAGTTCTTGGCTTGACCCTTGACCACAGCTACAAGACCGTCGGCCTTATACGTTTTGGCAGTCGTTGATAAGCTCATTTTCGAGCAGCCAGTCAGCAACAAAAAGAACAATGGAATAACTACTAAGAGAGCATATTTTAGTCTTTTCATATTGTTGAACCACCTAATATTGAATATTAAAAAAAAGCCAAGCTAAACTTGACTTTTTCATTAAGCTTCTTTGCTATCGTCGATAACTTTTTCACCTTTGTACATACCTGATGGTGATACATGGTGACTTAAGCGATATTCACCTGAAGCAACGTCGAATTGCATGTTTGGTGTTGATAGCTTAAGATGTGCGCGTCTTTGGCGCTTTCTTTGTTTTGATGTTTTTCTCTTTGGAACAGCCATATTTAAAAAACTCCTTTTATTTAATTAACTCAATCAAATCTAACGTTTAATATAATACTATCATAAAAACGTTTGAGCAAGCAAATTTACTATTTAGTTTGCTTTTTTCCATTATTTTCCTTTAAAGCATCAGCAATTTCCTTATCATTGGAAACTTTGACCCGTGAAATTTGCTTTTTGGCATGACGATTGAAATCATCATCTTTTTTCTTACCAGTACTTGCCAGTAGCATGGTGATGATTGCACCTAGCAACAGTGTCACGATGATCAAAATGATCAAAGGTAATTTAACTCTTGTGAAGCCAAAACTTACCGTGACCGGATTTACATTCAAAACAGCGAAAATCACCACGATTAATGTAATAATTAGACCGATTACGAATCTCGATTGTTTACCGTTCATCTTTGTTCTCCCCTATTTACGGTTACCAAGTGTCGAAGCAAAGTAATCTCCCAAGCTTGGAGCCAATTTGTATAGTACTGCTGCTAATTCCATATAACGAGGTCGATTGATTTCACGTTTCTTGCGACCAAAAGTATTTACGATTTCCCAAGCTAATTTATCAGGATCAAGAATGAAATACTTCACTGAATCAAGATAATTACCGGAATGATCAGCAACCTCAAAGAAATTCGTCTTCACAGGGCCAGGATTGACCGTTGTGACATAAACTCCCATTGATTGTAGTTCTAATCGTAAACCATCGGAAAAAGCAATGACGGCCGCTTTTGAGGCCGCATAGGCAGCAGACTTAGGCGTAGTGATCTTACCAGCCATCGAACCAATATTGAAGATGTGTCCTCGGCCGTTTTCAATCATGCCCTTTGCGACTAAACGTGTCATCAACATTAAGCCTAACACATTGACACGGAACATTTTTTCAATTTTAGTAAAATCCGTTTCTAAAAAGTTAGAAAAATCGCCAAATCCGGCAGCATTTACTAAAACGTCAATATCATCACTAAATTCCGAAATCTCTTGAACCGCTGCCGTAATTGCCTCAGGGTCACTCATATCAACTGACAAGTATTCATGAACAGCACTTTCCGCTCCAACACGAATACACTCATTTTTGACTTGGAGCAATTTATCTTCATTTCTTGCGATCAAAACCACATTGGCCCCACATTTCGCAGCATTGATAGCAACATCTTTGCCAATACCGGATGAAGCTCCTGTAACAACTACCGTCTGATTCAATAAATTAGTCATATCAATCTTCTCCTCTAATTAAAAGGTACTTCGTATATATCGAAATCACTCGCAACTCGAGTATTCTTAAAGATCCTTTGTGCTTCTTTTTGCAAGATCAAGGCTCCACGACCAGTATAGCGAGCTGAAATATGCGTCAAAATCAAGCCTTTGGCATGACATCTTTGAGCAACTTCCGCTGCCTGAGTAGCCGTAGAGTGAAAGTAATTGTAAGCTAATTGTTTCTCATCATTTGAGAAAGTCGACTCATGAACGATCACATCAGCATTTTCTGACAATTTGTCTATTTCTGGTGTATAGCGAGTGTCAGAGATGATCGTGACAACTTTACTTGGCTTTTCTGGTCCAATAAAGTCAGTACCATCTAGGACTGTACCATCATCCAAAGTAACCGTTTTTCCAGCTTTTAACTGACCAAAAATTGGTCCATTCGGAATATGATACCGTGCTAATTTATCAACTAGCAATTCGCCGACACGCGGTTTTTCTACGACTCGGTAACCAAAGCAAGTCACTCGATGCTTTAATTTTCCCGCGTAAACGCTAAAGGTCTTGTCATTGAATATTTCACCATCATTTTTTAACTCAATATACTTGATTGGATAGCTGAGCTTACTGCCAGTGACACGTAAGGAAGTTTCAATATACTCCTTAATACCCACTGGTCCATAAATTTCTAAAGTTGAATTACCGCCTTGATTGGATCGGCTATCCAATAAACCTGGTAAACCAAAGATATGATCACCATGCAGATGGGTAATGAAAATCTTCGTGATTTTTCTAGGCTTGATGGCCGTTCGTAATATTTGATGCTGTGTCGCCTCGCCAACGTCAAACAGCCAAACTTCATTTCTTTCGTCCAGCATCTTTAAAGCTGTACTCGAAACGTTGCGGCTCTTCGATGGAACTCCGGCACCAGTTCCTAAAAATTCTAATTCCATAAAAAAATCCTTATCTAGTTGCTAACTATTTTTTGTCTAATGTTTTCAAAATTTCTTTGGCAACAAATGAGGTATAGTACATCGAACCATCTGGATTTGGATGGACATTATCGTCATAGAACCAGTCAGTATGATTCTGTGAATATGCATTCCAATCGATCACAGTTAAATTCTTATACTTCTTTGAAGCCTGATCCAAGACTCCATTAACAGTCTTTTCCCAAGGTCTAGTTGGCACGTGAACATTGATCCAGTATACATGACGCTTAGGACCAACTAATTGCATGACTTGACCGACTTGATCCATATTGAAAGGACCATTAGTTCCTAAGCCGATCATGACATTAGGTGCCAATACACCTTGATCTTTGTAATTTTGTAATAAATCAAGACTAGCGCCCATTTGACGACTGACTGCAGCATCAATAATTACCTTCTTGTCATCAAATAATTTCATGAAATTATCTGATCCATCGGCCATAATGGAGTCACCGACAGCTGTCAATGGTACATCCTTTAATCTTTGCAGATCAATTTGGCTCAAACCATACTTCTCAAACTCAGTATTGATTGGATGATCCTTTGCCGCTTTCTTGTAACGTTCATAATCGGCACTGGACATCTTGCCAGTAGCATTCTTTTGCTCCTTCTTAGCTTTCTTCAAGTTAGCAATTGCGGCTTCTTTTTTAGCCTTATTAGCCTTTTCATTCTTACTGATCTTATTAGCCAACTCGCTGTGGTTGACGTTTGGTTTTGGCGCACTAACAGCCTTAACCACTCCATAAGAACCAGTTACACAAATGGCAGCAATAACTACCGCTAAAATCTTTTGGAGAGCTGTTGATGACGTAAAGAACTTCTTAACATCGCTCCACTTAGCATGAGCCAATGGTTGTTCAACGAATCTAAATGAAAATTCAGTTACTAAGACAATCAAAATGACTTCGATCACTGGATAAAGTATTGGGTGATCAGCCACATTTCTGAACTTAGATTCGAAGAAAATCATTACTGGAAATTGGTAAAGATATAACCCATAACTTCTCGTTCCGATATAATGGAAAACTTTATTCGACAAAATACCATTCCAGAATGAGTCTGGATGAGCTACGACCGCAATAAAAATACATGTCGTAACAGAGAAAATGAACATTCCACCACGATATAAGAACGCATCTGAATCTTTGATCGTAAAGATCATCAAAATCATTAATGCAAATGACAACAATCCGACGATATTTAATTTGAGACGATCACTCTTATGCAAGCCACTCTTCAATTTTTCGGCAGGCCAGATCAAAGCTAGTCCACATCCTAATAAAATTGAGAATAATCTTGTATCGGTACCATAATAAATTCTACTTGGATCAACACCCGGCTTGAATAAGAGTGCCATCCAAATAGCTGAAGCGATAGATACGATCATTGCAAAGCCAAAAATACGACTCTTCTTAACACCAAACTTGGCAAAAAGAATCAAAAGAATTGGCCAAACAATATAGAATTGACCTTCAATTGATAAAGTCCACAAGTGCGTAAATGGTGATTCATTATTGGCAAATCTTTCAAAATAAGATTGACCGTTAAATATTTGCCACCAATTATAAACATTCAAAACATTGGTGATAAAGATCTGATCGAGATGATACAGCAAACCTTTTAAAAACATGACGATATAAGCCCCGGATGCCAATAAAACAAATAACATTCCCGGATATAATCGCTTAACTCTTTTAATATAAAAATTACTTAATGAGAACGAACCACCATAATCAACCGTATTAAAGAAATGGTCGGTAATTAAGTATCCCGATATAAGGAAGAAAATAGGTACTCCCAAATACCCGCCGGAAAAAACATTAGGATTTAGGTGATACATAATAACACCAATTACCCCTAAAGTACGCAGTCCATCAAATCCAGTAATAAATCTTCTTTTCGGTGATTTATTCATTATCCTTATAGCCCCTAAATAAATTCAAAAGTAAAATCTAGAATTGTCACTGAGTCGCCTGATTCAGCTCCAGCATCGATCAAGGCATCTTCAATACCCATTGATTTAAGCTGTCTAGCAAAACGCATAATTCCATCTTGATGATCCATATTAGTTCTTTGCAACAAACGTTCGACTCTGTCCCCATGGACAATAAAGCTGTGTTCGTATTCTGGATCTTTCTCGATCGTAAATGCCTTTGCTTCTGGCTCATAGTTGTATTCTTTAGTCTCATCAGATTGAACATCAAAATGAATTGGTTCAGCCTTCGATAAGACTTCACTGGTGTGGTTCATCAAAGCCTTGACACCAGTATGTTGAATACTTGAAATAGGAAAAATATCGACATCTTCAGGTAATTGTTGCTTGAATTCAGCCAATCTTTCTTCAGAACCAGGAATATCTAATTTAGTTGGCACAATGATCTCGGGACGTTTCAAAACCCCTTCATCATAATTACCCAATTCTTGACGGATTGCTTGATAGTCTTCAAACGGATCACGGCCATTATTAGGGTCCATGTCAACTAAGTGCAAAATAACCCGGGTTCTTTCAACGTGACGTAAGAATTGAATTCCCAAGCCCACGCCGTTAGAAGCTCCTTCAATCAATCCTGGCAAATCAGCAATAACAAAATCACGGCCATCGTCTAAACGAACCATGCCTAAATTAGGTGATAGAGTCGTAAAGTGATAAGCGGCAATTTTTGGTTTAGCTGAAGTTGCAACAGATAATAAGGTAGATTTACCTACTGAAGGAAAACCAACTAAACCAACATCAGCGATTAATTTTAATTCCAATTTAATATGACGTTCTTGTCCAGGTTCACCATTTTCTGCCACTTCCGGAGCTTGATTCTTGGAATTAGCAAAGTGAATATTTCCACGACCACCGTCGCCACCTTTAGCAACAACTAGTTCTTGGTTATTATTGACCAAATCGCCAATTAAATGTCCAGTATCTTCATCATAAACTGAAGTGCCGGTTGGGACTTTAATATAAACGGGATCGGCCTTGTGACCGTACATACCCTTAATCTGGCCATTTTGACCGGGTTCTGCTTTAAAAATTCTCTTGTATCTGAAGTCCATTAAAGTATTCATACCTTCATTAGCCTTCAAGATGATATCGCCACCGCGACCACCATCACCACCGGAAGGTCCACCAAGTGGAACATACTTTTCGTGACGGAAAGCAACTGCACCGTCGCCACCCTTTCCGGATCTAACGGTGATTTTAACGTTATCTACAAACATTAAAATCCCCCTTTCTAAACTTTAATTATCATTTTTAAATTTTAGCACAAAAACACGTTTCATAATACTTGGAACTGGTATTGATTGTCCAGTATTTTTTTGTGCGGTGAAATTTTTTTGAAGGTTTTTGACCGTTTTTGAGATTTTATGATTGATTTTGAATGAATATGGATGTATTATATCTTCTTGTGAGGTGATGAAAGTGCTTACCGAAGAAAGACAACAAATTATTTTAGAACAATTAAAATTACATAATATTGTCAAACTCCACGATTTGATTCCACTTACTGGTGCTTCCGAGTCAACCTTGCGTCGTGACCTTCAAGACTTGGAGAATTGTCACAAGTTATTGAGAATTCACGGTGGTGCTCAAAACGTTATTTCATTGCATGAGGAACCGGCTCTTTCGCAAAAGGCAGCCGTCCATATCAATGAAAAAAAATTAATCGGTCAAACAGCCGCAAATTTAGTTTCTAATCATGAAGTGATTTTCCTGGATTCTGGGACAACGATTCAATTCATGATTCCCTACTTAATAGAACATACTGATCTGTTAGTCATTACCAATAGTGTCGATAACGCTTCGATGTTGGCTGATTATAACGTGAACACTTTTCTTCCTGGGGGGAAGTTAAAGTCATCGACCAAAGCTCTGGTTGGTGCAAACATCATTCAAACTCTGGAGAATTATCATTTTGATCGAGCTTTTCTAGGTACTAATGGCTTTTCGATCGATGCCGGTTATACGACACCTGATCCCGAGGAAGCTGCCATTAAGAGTTTAGCAATCGCTCAATCAAACCAAGCCTATGTCTTATCTGATAATTCTAAGTTTTCGCAAGTGAGTTTCAGTCGTTTTGCGACTTTAGACGAGGTTCCCTTGATAACTAACAAATTATCGGAACGGGAAATGAGTCTGATAGGTAAATATACAAAAGTAACGGAGGCTATTTAGGTGATTTATACAATTACAGTCAACCCTTCAATCGACTACGTATTACAATTGAAAGCCTTGACTACAGGTGAAGTTAACCGAACTACGAGTGACGTTAAACTTCCCGGAGGAAAAGGTATCAACGTTTCTCGAATCTTAAAAGCATTGAATATTAACTCAATGGCTTTAGGATTCGTCGGTGGTGCAACTGGTTCGATGTTTGAAGAACTATTAGCACAACATGATTTGAAAACTTCTTTTACGAGGGTTAAAGAAGATACCAGAATCAACGTGAAGATCAATGCCGTCGACCAAAATGAGGAAACTGAGATCAACGGTGCTGGTCCAAATATCAGTACATCTGAAAAACAAACTTTCATGGATAATCTCAATGAGATTGGTAAAGGCGATATTGTGGTCATGGCTGGAAGCCTTTGCAAAAATCTAAATAACAATTTTTATTTAGATATCGCTAAAAAGATTCAAAAGCAAGGAGCCGAGTTCGTGATCGATACGACTGGTCAAGCATTGTTAGATACCTTGCCTTTGCATCCTTTGGTAGTTAAGCCAAATCACCATGAATTAGCGGACTTGTTCAACGTAACATTCAAAAATGACCAAGAGATCATCACTTATGCACGTAAGTTACTAGAAAAAGGTGCTAAGCATGCATTGGTTTCCATGGCCGGTGACGGTGCCCTGCTTGTTACCAAAGATAAAGCCTACAAGTCCAACGCACCTAAAGGTACTGTTATTAATTCAGTTGGTGCTGGAGATTCAATGATTGCTGGTTTTGCTGGTACTTTCATGGAAACAAACGATCCAATTGAAAGTTTCCATATGGGTGCCGCATGTGGATCAGCGACAGCTTTTAGTCAAGATATTGCTGTCAAAGCAAAAATTGATGAGGTTTATAAAAATATTTCTATAACAGAAATTTAATTGGGGGGACTTTTTAATGGACTTGAAACAACTACTCTTAAAAGACGCCATGATTATGGACTTGAAAGCCACTACTAAAGAGGAAGCCATTGAGGAAATGGTCGACAAGTACTATCAAGTCGGCGTCATTGATGACAAAGAACTATACAAAGCTGACATCCTAAAGCGTGAAGCTCAGACAAGTACTGGGATCGGTGATGGAATTGCCATGCCGCACGCACGTGATAAAGCTGTTAAACGAGCAACCGTATTGTTCGCTAAAAGTGAGAAAGGTATCGATTATCAATCACTTGATGGACAACCAGCTTACCTATTCTTCATGATTGCCGCACCATATGGGGCTGACAATTTGCACTTGCAAGCTCTAGCTGCACTTTCATCACTCTTGATCAATCCAGAATTAGTTAAGAACTTAAAAGCTGCTAAGACTGCTGATGAAGTTCAAAATCTTTTTGACCAAGCAATGAAGGAAAAAGAAGCTAAAGATAAGGCTGACGAAGAAAAACAAAAAGCTAAGGAAGCCCAAGCTGCTAAACAAACTGATTCAACCGACAAAAAGCCATACGTCGTTGCTGTCACAGCTTGTCCTACAGGTATCGCTCACACTTACATGGCTGAAGCTGCTTTGAAAGAACAAGCTGAAAAGATGGGTGTGGATATTAAAGTTGAAACCAACGGTTCTGAAGGTGTTAAACACAAATTGACCGCTAGTGAAATTCAACGTGCTGATGGTGTAATCATTGCTGCCGATAAAAAAGTCGACATGCCAAGATTTGATGGCAAACATTTAGTTAACCGTCCCGTTAGCGATGGTATCAACAAAGCTGAAGAACTGATCAACTTAGCTGTTGAACAAAAAGCACCCGTATTTCACGCTGAAGGTGGCGCCCAAGCTGAGGCTGATGAAGATAGTGAAGAAAAGAAATCACTTTGGTCAAGAATCTATGCCGATTTAATGAATGGTATCTCTAATATGCTTCCATTCGTTGTTGGTGGTGGTATCTTGATGGCTATCTCCTTCCTTTTGGAAAACTCCGTTGGTGCACACTCACAATGGTTCCTATTCTTTAATAACGTTGGTAATTATGCTTTTAGTTTCTTGATTCCTGTTCTAGCTGCTTACATCGCCGTTTCAATTGGTGACCGTCCTGCCTTACTACCTGGTTTTGTTGGTGGTTATATGGCTTCACAAGCTGCTGCTTCAGTAGTTAGTTCTAAGAGTCCAGCCGGATTTATCGGTGGTCTACTAGCCGGTTTCATTGCTGGATGGGTCATTGTCTTCTTAAAGAGATGGCTTAAGAAATTACCACATACTTTGGATGGTCTAAAAACTATCTTGATCTACCCAGTGCTTGGTTTACTATTAACCGGTGCTATTATGTACTTTATCGTTGATCCAGTCTTTGCGGTTGTTAATGCCGCTATCACCCACTTCCTAGAATCAATGGGTACTGGTAATGCCGTTATCCTTGGTACTTTACTTGGTGGTATGATGTCAATCGATATGGGTGGTCCTTTCAATAAAGCTGCTTATACTTTCGCTATTGGTTCCTTTACAGCGACACATGATGGTGCTTTGATGGCTGCTGTCATGGTCGGTGGTATGATTCCACCATTGGCAATCGCCATTGCTACAACTTTCTGGAAAGACAAGTTTACTGAACAAGAAAGACAAGCTGGTCTCTCCAACTATATCTTAGGTTTATCATTTATTACTGAAGGTGCTATCCCATTTGCTGCCGGAGATCCATTGCACGTTATCGTTTCAAGTGTTATCGGTTCTGCTATCGGTGGTGGACTTACACAACTCTGGGGCGTTAATGTTCCTGCTCCTCACGGTGGTATCTTCGTTACACCACTTGCTAACAAACCCTTGCTTTACTTGCTCGCCGTTGTTATCGGTGCAGTGATTTCCGGTGTTATCTATGGTGTTTGGAAACCTGCTTTGAAAAAAAATAAAGACCTTAAGTAAAAAAAGTTTATAAATCAAAAAGGGTATCAATTCAATGTTTAAACGTTGAATTGATACCCTTTTTGCTACTTATTAATAATTATCTATGATAAAGGAAAACAATAGTCGACTTTAAATCTATAATTCTTAATACTATCTATTAATCTTGTCTCATCAAAATTAATGGTAGTTTTTTCAATTGCTCTAAAATTTTAAATTACAAAGAATGTACCATCCACCGATGGCCAAACCTTTGTAATTTTCCAGTTTAGCACGTAATGATAGATAATAATTTAAAAAATCAGTTCCACAAATCAGTTAAAATCACATCATCACTCTTTGGATGCAATTTTTCTTCTTTATCTACCTTAACAAAGATTGGAACTGGAATTGCATTACCGGTTACTATAGCCTCGCCTTTACCCAAACTAGGAATCTTTTGAAATGAACTTCTATCTAAAGTTGGCATAGTATTCTCAAGCATATTCAAATCATTATCATTTACTAATCTATGTATAAAATAATTATGTAACTGTGACATTATCATTGGAGAAATATCAGCGGGTCTTTGACTAGCTAAGGTCAAATAAAAGCCAAATTTTCTTCCTTCTTTAATTATCTCTTCAAATATGGAAAGTCTATAATCCTGCCAATCATCACCGTTGTTTCTAAATTGAGCGTTCAATATATTATGTGCCTCATCAATAATCAAATGTTTCGTCATTTCAACATTCCCACTTGATACATTCATTTTTTGATTATCATATATCATTTTAGACAACAACATGGGAACCAATCTAGTAATTTCTTGATTGGCATGTACCAACGAAATTATATTCAGCATTTTATAAGATTTCATTGCATTATCATTTACCTCAATAACTTTTTCTAAACTGTCAAACGATGAATTAATTCTATTGAATAATGGATCAAGAAACTTTCTATTTATTTTTCCCCAAGCCGTTCGGTGAACTCTTTGAAAATCTAAAAACATCCTCAATTGACTAATAGGGCGACTACCAAAATTTATAAAGCAATTATTTAATTCTTCTGACAATTTCGTAATTCCCGATTTTTTTAAAGTACTATCATCGATTGCATCAACAGATCCTTTATTAAACCATTTCTGGTCCTCTTTTGTATAATAAAAATAAAAATTACCATTACCGTATTGAGATATATGATCTATCATATTAAACAAATCTGTATTACTTATATATCTTTTTGCAGTATCTATCCAATCCTGAAGACTATCTTGATTAACGGCCTGACCTGAAGTCAATATTCTTTTTAAAGTACCAACAGCGTAATTTCCAAAATTAAAAACTTTTTCTTTTCTTTTACTATTGAACTCATTCACCGATTTTCGCAAAAAAGGTACCTGTGTCGCGGGACGTGCGTCAAATAGAATTGAAAGTATATCAGCATCAAATAAATATTGGCTAGAAACAGGCAACTTACTTTTGCTAAATAATTCTCTAGTATCAATGTCAAATACTCTTTTATCATCTTTATAAACGCCAAATATTCCAACATCATTTTCTCCCACATTAGAATATTCACCATTAAAATCAATTACAAAAAACTGTGATTTTTTTACTATTTTGTCGTAATATTTTGATTTAAACAATTCTAAATACAATTTATGCAATGTATTTGATTTACCACTACCTGTATTACCAAATATTCCAATATGGGAAGCAAACAATCCATTAATGGGTAATTGTATTTTCTGATTTTCTAATAACGATTTCCCTATAACAATTGTAGGTTCATTATTCTTAATTCCATATATAACTTTTAATTCTTCTAAACATTGTTAATGTAACCTCATTTCCAATCATAGGAACATATTTACTTGTGACATTGAAGTCATCATTCTCAATTACACCTTTAGTTTTCAATGTAATTATTCTATTTATAGAATTTTTAGAATATCTATTATCAAATTATAGAATTTTTAGAATATCTATTATCAAATTCAGCACTCTTTATTGAATTTTTTTGATCAATTATCTTTTCATTGGACACACTGGCTATAATTTGAATATCATTTTGATTTATTGTTAAATATGCTCCGACTTTAGGACCACTTAATATATCTCCATACCATAGAAACATAGCGTCATTTGACATATTATACATACCTACTTCAGATATAGATCCATCAACAGATGTTATTACCCCTAATTTTTTTTTAGGCTTGGTCATCTTTCAAATCCTCCAGACTACTCCCATTTAAAATATCGGTTAGATTTGACAGTGTAAAATTATCATTATTTTTGTAATTTTCATTAAAATCTTTTGGGGTTAGGAGTATTAAATTCCTAATATCTTTTCCTAATTTTAAATTATTAAGAATCTTTTTTTCATCGTCATCATTAAATCCGAATATATATACAATCAGTTCTGGATTCTGAATTGCTCTTCTAACCATTTTAGCTATGTGGGAATCTTGAAATGAAAATCCAATCACAAACAAAACTGATTGTGGTTTATCCAATTCCAACTGAAATACTCTTAACATCTCATGAAAATGATTATCCATAAAGGTCTCATTTTCTTCCTTACCAGTTGGTCTAACTATCAAAGGAGAATCTGTAACATAATTTCTGATCAATGCTCTATCTTTGTCAATCTCCCAATTTATAGAGCCGTGGGGTTTTATCAAAGTTATTGATGGGATTTCGTTTGTATAGTTGTCATTTAGCCCCTTATATGAAACCGTCTTATTATAGTTTGAGCTGTCCAAAATCCTATTGAAATAACCACTCGCACCGTCATTGAATACAAATTTGTACGTTCTCATTAACACATCAACAGCTTTTTCTATAAACAAATCATAATTAGTAGAAAATAAATTTATCGTTTTAGGAGTTTGCCGAGAATTAGACAAATTTAATATATTAATTATTGAAGTAATAAATCTAACATAGTCATTTAAAACTAATCCTGTCACACGATCCTCTTTATTATCAACCATTTTGGTGCTTACTTGTTTAACTATATTTTTTAAATTTTCATTTCTCTCTTCGAGATTTTCACCTTCGACACTATCCATCAATGGTACTGCAGGAACCGAAGTACCCGATCCAATTAAAAAGCTTAATTGTTTAGTTATTGCTAATTTTCTTATATTCTTAATAAGAGTTTCTTTTTCATAATTCATGCCGCACTACCCCCACTCAAACTCAATAAAATGATTAGACTCTCTCAAAATTTTAAAAGTATGACCCAAAAACATTTGACTTTTCATAGCCATTTCAAGGGAAATTTCTCTTTTACATATTTCATTTTAAGTATATCATTTAAATTTATTAGACAGACATATACTACAATTTGATAATCGTAATTACTCAAATGAATGTACTTTACGATACTTAAACATTAGATTCATAAACTCAAACATAAAGTACAAAAAATCCGATACTATAATTAAATCTCCAAACCTAATTACCTTCGACGCCACCTAATTTTTTATCAAAATCATCTTTAGGTTGACTGGCATCGACCCAGTGTAGATCAGCATGTAAAGCATATAAAAAGTCTAAGAATGCTGAATTAATACCTAAACTATCTAATTCCGTCTGTGAAAGTGTGTAGTTGATCGAATCTTCTTGGCCTAATTCAACTTTTTGAACCCAATGAGGCTCACGAATAGGCTCACGAATAGACTCACGACCAATCGCAGCAAAATCGATTCCAGCATTAATAATTTTTTCCGCCTCAGCTGGTGTTTCAATCGAACCCACGGAAATTAATGGTACACGGTCCTTAACAACTTGTTTGATTTTCAAAACGATTGGTTCAGTATCAGATTTGTCGTTTTATGAAGTACGCCAAGCGTAACCCATCGAAACATGTAAATAACTGATTGGCTGATCGGCTAAACGAATACCGGGTTCTTCAATTTCCTCGGGTGAAATCCGATAACCGACAATAAACTTGTCGTCAGCGTATTTCGCAACGGTTTGGTTAACTCGTTTAATGATTTCTAGAGCAAACCGCATCCGATTTTCTAAACTTCCACCCCATTTATCGGTACGACGGTTAGAATGTGGTGAAAAGAATTGTTGCATCTAATAAGTGTTGGCCCCATGTAATTCTATTCCATCAAATCCAGCTTGAATCGCACGACGTGTAACTTGTCCAAAGTCTTCAATGATCTGTTCAATTTCTTCATTAGTTAATTCACGTGGTGTTTCTGCATTGGGACCACTGCGCTGGCAGAAACTGGCTGTACACCGCGGAGAATTTTAGAATTAGACATTCTACCAGCATGGAAAATCTGTAAGATAGCTTTAGTCCCATTTTGTTTCATTGTATGGACCGATTTAGTCAGCCCTGGCATGAATTTGTCATCAGCAACAGAAGGTTCACCCTCAAAACCCTTACCATCAGCGGATACGTTCATAACTGAAGCAATGAACATCCCGGCACCGCCTGTATGAATATCAAAATATTTCAATTCGTCACTTGAAATAGCTCCATTCTCCAAAGCAACGGCCTCTATCATTGGTGGGATAACAATTCTATTTTTAATCGTTACACCATTTTTAAAAGTATAAGGTTGTAAAAAATTATATTTAGTTGTCATAAGTTTCTACCTCGCTTAGATAAGTTTCAACAGTGAAAAAAAATTCGACGTGAATTTAATAAATCTACGTCGAATTTTTTGTTTTAAATTAAATTATTCTTTTAAGTACTATTTGAAAAAGAATGAGAATCCAAATAAAAAGCACCCAATTCCAGCAAGAACAATCAATGTTCCCGTAAGTTTGGAAGCAAAACCAAACGTAGCTGGCGTCTTAGTAAAATCCACTTTGACTCCTGCATTATCAAAGACTTTTTTGTCCATCCGCATATACCTGATTCCATAATAGATGACACCTAATCCAACTAAAAATGTTCCTATTCCTTCAAATGTGTTTAACATAAGATATACCCCCCTTTGAGTATAACTATATTTGCTCCTGACTTTTATTATCTTTTTTTCATCATAGTCTTAAATAATTTCTCTTGCGAGCGTTTTAATAAAATATCTTTTTTCTTTGGTAAACGGTGCGTACTAGGGTTTGTACTTCGTCATTCTTGAAGATCATGACTTGATTATTTAACTAAAGATTCCGTCACAAACTCTTCCTTTTTTCTAAAAGTTAATTTGTTTCAGTCTGATAAGCCAAATTACGTTTTTTCATCTTATTTCGATACCAGAAGAATAACAACAAGTAAACAGCAATCGCACAAACGGTCAAAGCGATAAACTTCAAGTCACCAGATGAAGACTTACCTATCATGATCGCCAATAATTGTTCAATTGGACCTTCTTTAGTCGCCGAACCTATCATTCCGATATTTGTATTGTTCAATAAGATATTCTTAAACATTGAAGTGATAAATGGCGCTGTTAAGGTGGCTGACCACAAGAAAATTGGAATTTCCACTACTCCGATAATAATCATGCGAAAGACTTTCCCACGTGTCACGACTAATAGCGATGGTGTAATGCCCATGGCAATCAAACCTCCTAAAGGAATAATGCGGTTGCCAGGTAACAAAAATGCTTCAACAATCAAGCAAGGTGCCAAAATATTGGCTACAGACCAAACTTCAGGACGGCTGGATAAAAACGCCCAATCCAGACCAACAAAGCTCATATTGACACCGTATTTGTTCAATCGATCAGTAATAATCTTAATGATTGGATCAAGTGATGATGTCAACCACGATCCAATGAGATTGAACAATTCTAAAAAGGCCCCTAGTAAGAATGCTAAGCCAAAGGTATCTTTTAAGTTAATTTGACCAAATAAACCAATCAATATTCCTAAGAAAAAGCCCGTCGCAAATTTTGAACTCCAGAAACCAACAGCCTTATTCAATTTCGTAGAATTAAAACTGACTTTATCGATTCCAGGAATCAAATTACATATTTCATTCAATAACATCACGATTGGATTCATCAAATAATTCATATGTGTGGACGTCATTGGCCCTTTTTGATCATTCATCAAATCATTGAATGTTGGTTTCATCAAATCAGAATTAATAAACTTCAAAATCCCTAAAGCAATTACGAAGATCAAACTGACAACGATATTTGCACCCATGTACATTGCTAACAGACCCACAAATGACAAGTGCCAGATGTCAAAAATATCAACGTCCAAAGTTTTAGTTACGTGATAATGCAACAAGATCACATTAACTATCATCATGACTAATAAAACTAGCAGATTGTAAGCTGAACTCCAGGTGATAATTGCTGCTGGCGTCCAACCTAAATCAATGACGTCTAGTTTCAAGCCTGTTTTGGCTATTAATTTGGTAATATCTGGATTGTAAGTCTGCATCAGTAACGACACGAGCGAAGTTGTTGCCATAATCGCAATCAAAAATTTAATAATACTCTCGACCATTTTAGTAAAGTGCGTTTTGCCAACTATCATGACCACAATCAGTAAAATACAAACGACACTCAAGCCGTTAGCAAAAGTAAAAAAACTCATCAATTTATTTCCCCCCAAGAAAAAAGCTGAAGGTATGACACTTTTCAGCTTTTTTACCATCTCATTTTTAAGATTGGTGTTAGAACAGTGCTTTCATTTTTTATTATCTCACTTCTCACATTAATTCATGAATTATTTTTAATTTCCATTTTTTTAATTGGTAATAATTTTGCTCATAAAAATACCCTCAAAGT
>NZ_JBTYYZ010000019.1:0-10562 GCF_054881455.1 Companilactobacillus sp. FL22-3
ATGAGCAATGAACTTATAAAATATGATCCTGAACTTAATACCATTCCGTTACGTAAATTCACCCCTATTGAAATGAATCTATTTTTTTCAATTATTTCTCGTATGCGTGATAAGGGAGATCAGACAGTTAGATTTTCTTTTGAACAACTTAAAGATTTGAGCAACTATAAACCGACTGCAAATAATCGCTTTGAAGATGATATTCAAAGAACTTATGAAAAGTTAATGGGACTTCATTTTGGAAGACGTAGTAAATCTGGATTAAATAGAGAAATGTTTGTTATGTTTACTAAATTCAGAATTGTTGGTGAAGCTGATTCTCCTTATATAGACATTGAAGTATATAAAGATGCTTTGCCACTTCTTAATAATTTAGACACGTGGGTTAGATATGCTTTAGCGGAATTTAGAGATCTTCGAAGCAGTTATGCTAAAACCGCTTTTAGATTGTTAAAAGGTTTCAGAACAACCGGTTATGCTTTTTTATCAAAAGAAGATTTTTTTGAGTTACTTGATATTCCTAAAAGTTATTGGAAAAAACCGGGAGACGTTGATAGATACGTTCTTAAACCAATCAGAGAAGAATTGACCCCTCTTTTTAGAGGCCTAACTGTTCGAAAGAAATATGGTAAAGGCCGCGGGAAACCAGTAATTGGGTATTCTTTTACTTGGAAGCCTGAAAAGAAAGACGCTAACGACTTCTCACAAGGTCAATTTCAAGATGAACGTCAAAAACTCTTTAACATTCAGCATAATGGTGAATTAACAGAACAGGAAAAATGGCGTGCCATTGATAAAGTTAAGGGGTTAACTCTAGGTTCTACTGAAAAGCAAGCATTGGCTGTCAAACAAGCCGAACATGATAAAAAAATAAGAGATCAAGCACGAAAAGAAGCACTTGCTGAACTCCGAAAGGGGTTTGGAAATCATGCCTAAAACTATTAGAGAACTTGCTAATGAATTGAAGGTCTCCAAGCAGACTATTCAATATCACTACCAAAGACTACCAACAAAGAACCGACAAAAAGATCGTCAAGGTACAAACATGGTTAGCCTTACAGCTGAAAGGATTATTAGAGATAAGGTAGCAAAGCCTTTGGTAGCAAAGAACCAACAAACAGGTAGCAAAAAAGAGACAAAGACTAGCGAAGAAAATAATGAGCTAATCGCTACTCTAAGAAGAGAAGTAGCAGATTTAAAGTCTCAACGTGACAAACAGCTTGCTACCAAAGACCGACAAATAGAATATTTAACAAAGTTGATAGATCAGCAACAGCAATTGCAATTAGCAGCAGTAGCAGAAAACCATCAATTAGAAGAACACGTGCATAAGTTGAGTGGTTTGCTTAAATCTTCCAATTCAACTCAAAAGCAACAATCAAACGACAAGGACGATACCTTGTCGAATAGTGATAATGCCATTCCTATCAAGGATAAAAACGACAAGCAAAATGGAAATGAAGTTGCTAAATATGGTAGTAAGCCAAAAAAAGCATCTAAAAGCAAAGCTAATAATAGTTGGTGGCACTTTTGGTAGTACTTCTATTCCTCTCATCAATTAGTGGTCGAACGCAAAAACATTTGAAAGCATTTGCTAAACAGAATACAAAAGTCAAACAATACGAAATGGCGGGTAAATTACAACCAAAAAGGTGAAAACACAACGGAACGCAAGTTGTTTATATCGATTAAACAGGGTATAAAAAATAAAAACGACCAACAAGGTATATCGAGTGATTGCTTCTATGTTCATGATATAATGGAAATCATCATAGATGCTTACTATAACTACATGAAAATAAGCCTTAAAAATCAACTCTAAAATTTTCTATCTAAAAGGGAAAAGTGTCGCTATCTTTTTAATGTCTATACTAATTATGGGGGATTCATGAAAAAAAATCAGTTGTTCAATAGCCTATCTAACTACATTGATAGTCAAGATCAGTTCGCTGTGATGGTTGATGGGCCTTGGGGTTCCGGAAAGACATTCTTCTTCAAGCACCACTTTATACCATGTATTTGTAAAAAGCATAGAACTGTGTACTTCTCCGTCTATGGTTATGAGTCTCTTAATGAGTTAAAAACAGCTCTATTTAATCAGTTATTTGTTACTAGTCTAGGTATACAAGCTGATAAAGAAACCACAAAATCTAAGATTAAAGACCTTGCTTCTCTCACTAAAGGAACCATAGGCGCTTTCGACAAGCTAAAACCCTTCGTTTCACTCGCACACACTGCCGAAAATATACTAATAAAGAATCAATTGCTATCGCAAAATAAGACGCCTGCTTCGGTTCTGATTATTGACGATTTAGAACGGATTAGTCAACAAATTAATATAGATGTCCTAATGGGATTTTTATTGACAGATATTATTGAAGACTATGGATATAGAGTAATTCTTGTCGGTAACTCCAAAGAAATTCAAGAAAAAAAATTCCTTTCGTTGCGTGAAAAAGTCATAAGTCGAGTTCTCCCATTTACTTATGACTTGAAAAATATAAAAAAAGAATTCTTACAGCATTCTAATATTACCTTTTTACAAGATAATTCAGATTGGCTGGTAGAAATTCTAGAAGGTTATAGTCGGCACAATAAAGGACAATTAAATCTACGCACATTGGAATTTATTCTGTCTACATTTAAACTAATTGATAAGAATTTAAATCAATATTTTGAAAATAATTTAGAACAGAATTCACATAGCAAAGAAATTAAAAGATCGGTTTTTGCTAATTTATTTGTAATTGCAACAGAGTATCGCGCAGGTATACTGACACGTGAAAATTTAAAAAATATTGATCCACTCCTTGACACACGTAACTTCTCTTTTATACACATGAAAGATGATGAGGAAAAATCACCAGCTGAGCAATTAACCATTAGATATCATAATAATACAAATTTAACCAAGGTGATTATGTATGATAGTTCGGTAACCAATGTAATCTTTAACGGAAACTTTTCTGCACAACATTTTGTCGATTGTTGGAAAGGACTCTTCAATTCAAAAAAAGAAATCTCCAACTTAGACAGAATTTCCAATTTTAGAGAAATGACTGATGACCAACTTAAGAATCTTGAAGGTCAACTACTCAAAGATGCCTGTAGTCAAGAAGCTAAGGCTAACGATATACTTTTAACTCTTAATTATTTTAAGTTTTTTGATAAAAATGATATTTATTTCTGTAATGATAATTATTTGGATAAATTGATTAACGCTTTAAAAGAGGCTGTAAACCGATCTTTCGAGAGTAACAAATTACCATACAGTTATGATCCTAATACATTTAATGTTCAATACTCTGTACTTGTAAATGATACGAACATAATGAATAGGATTCGGGACATAATGAGCTCGGCAAAAGATAAAAATCATAGACTAGAAACCCAAAAGCTAGTTAAGGCAATCTTTGATAATGACACTGATACAATACGTAATATGACGCAATCAGGTATAAAAATAAATATTTTTGAAGAACTCCTTGAGTCTAATTATCTTAACAATGCTCTACTTGAACCTAAATCTAAAGCAACGTTACTTGATAACTATCTAAACTCTGAATATCTTCAAATTTCGAATTCTCATGATTTCCATCATGGTGAACAATCGGATATTTCAAAATTAATTGAAAAAATTGAAACCTATACACAAATAGATAATTCAATAGGCCAAATTGATAGGTTTAATTTAAACAATCTAGTCAAGACGTTGAAAGATATTCTAACCAAATTTAAACAATGACATTTGAGTTATGTATTAAGAAAGTAAGAAAGGTAAAAGTCTATTGGTTTCTCAATAAAATGAAGATAACTAATGATTATACGTCCCGGATTAGCTTACTTTCAAATCCTAGATATAAAACACTTTAGGGTCTATAGCTATCATTTAGCCCCTATTTACACCAGAATATTCTTCGCAACCAGTAGTTGCTTTTAGTGCGCTAATAATTAGCGTGCTTTTTTCTCGCTTCAATCTGATAATTAATCTATTGAAAGTGAGGTTATGTTTATGATTTTAGGGCAAAGGATAAAAGAAGAACGAGAAAAAAGGCAGTGGACACAAGATTATCTTGCAGAAACGCTTAATGTTTCTCGTCAGGCCATTTCTAAGTGGGAAGTCGGAAGTACTTATCCCGATATTGATCGTTTAGTGCAAATCAGCAATTTATTCGACATTACCTTAGATAGTTTGATCAAGGGCGATGATTCACTAAAAAAAAGCATAGTTATTACCAAAAACGCAAAGGCACAAACTAATGTCTGGGAATTTATGCGCAGTACTGGTTGGATGATGGTAATTGCAATTATTTATTTAGTCACCAAAATGATTATCGCTGTCTTTAGTTAAGAAACCTTTAGGGACTATAATTACAAAGTCACCCATGTGAGTTCTTGCCAGAAGCTGAAGTTAATCCTTCAACCTGGAAAACCCGCAGAGGTGACTTTTTCTATACATCTCGATTTTTCTGCCAATAATCATTAACCGATAAATATGTCTGTGAATCACCCATCGACTCCGCTATGTCCATAATCCGCGGTGGTAGTAATCCCACTCGCTGGACAAGTTCGTGATCGCTGAACAATTCCCGTGGACTGCCGGCGAAGCCAAACTTCCCGTGTTCCATAACATACACCGACTCAAACTCGGCGGCGACCCAATCCATGTCATGGGTGATGGTCACAACTTGGTGGCCCGAATCAGCCAACTGATGGAAAATTGCGGTCAACTTGCGCCGGCTTTCCCAATCAAGCGACATCATCGGCTCATCAAATAAATAAATCGCCGGATCCACTGCCAAAACTGTGGCAACGCTCAACAGCTTGCGTTCCGACAATGACAGGTCATATGGGCTTTCAGCTGTTTTATCATCCAAGCCAACTCTTTTTAGAGCCGCTAAAGCCTGCCTCGTAATCGTGTCGTGGTCATCCATGACCTGCGCGACATTCCACTCCACCTCTCGTTGAACGGTCGGGTTGAAAAGCTGATCGTCAGGATTCTGAAAAGTAATCCCAACCTTCAGTAACTTTTCGACTGGTTTAAGATCATTAAAATTTTCTCCATCGATCTTAATCACACCGGTTTGTGGTGTCAGCAAGCCCGTCAACAATTTGAAGAGCGTTGATTTGCCGGCACCATTTTGGCCGACAATCGCCACCATCGGATCGGCGAAATGTTTGTCTTCAACATCCAAGCTAAAGGACCGTTCCGGATAAGTGAACGTCAGGTGGTTCAGTTCAATTGTGGACATAACGATTCTCCTTCAGCTCAGCGTCATTCACCGGATACCGGCCATCAGCCAAGTGCCAACCCATTTTTTGAGCAAGTTGCTGGATTGTCGGGGCTGGAATCTGCCAGTCATCTGCCAAATGATTAAACACCTCACCCGGCCTGCCCTGGGCTACCATTTGACCCTCGTGCAGCACCCACACGACGTCGGCGACTTCGCAC
The DNA here is from genome assembly GCF_054881455.1 of Companilactobacillus sp. FL22-3. Classification (NCBI taxonomy): domain Bacteria; kingdom Bacillati; phylum Bacillota; class Bacilli; order Lactobacillales; family Lactobacillaceae; genus Companilactobacillus; species Companilactobacillus sp. FL22-3. The sequence goes on from NZ_JBTYYZ010000019.1 coordinate 5,453, forward strand.
AAATCGTCAATTTCACTGGTGACAATGAAGACAGTCGTCTCTTTGACTTGGGCCAGCCATTGGAAAAATTGCCGGCGGCCAAGGGGATCCATCTCACTGGTCGGATCATCCATAATCAAAACAGCCGGATTATCCGCAATCGCCGTGGCAATTGCCAACCGCTGGATCTGACCACCGGAAAGGCTCTCGGGACGCAAATTCAGCTGTTCAATCAGCCCCATTTGCGTGGCAACTTCTTCAACCCGTTTTTGAATCAGTCCTTCAGTCATTCCCTGATTAATCAAGTCAAAGGCGATTTCATCGGCAACCGTGTCTGCCAACCCGCTTAGTTGGCCAGCTGGATTTTGCAGTACAACTCCATTCATGGCATTATAAACGGGCCAATTGTCGGACACTCGCTGTCCAAACATGTGCCAGTCGCCCTCAATCTCAGCAGACACAATTTTGGGAATGACCCCTGCCAGCACACGGCACAAAGTCGATTTGCCGGAGTGGCTATTCCCAATAATCCCAACCACCTGGCCGGTATGAACCTCCGCATTAATCTGACGCAGTTGTGGTTGCTCAGTACCCGGATAACGGGTGGTCAAATTTTCAATTACAATCCGTTTATCTTCGTCCATATCTTCCACCCAATCAATAAAATTGCCAATCCAGTCAGACCAATGTGCAGCGTCCGCGACAGGCGATACACGCGCTGGGAGGTTCTGACAGTCCGGTTGAGATTATCAAAACCTCTCAGTTGGAGAGAAATTGACCGCGCCATCGATTGATCCAAGGTCTTAATCACCAATGGAATCAGAACCGGCAGGACTGACTTTAATTTCTGAATCAACGTTTTTTGCGGATTGGTTCCGCGAACTTTTTGTGCCTGCTGGATTTTCCGCATATTGCGCATCATTTCCGGCAAAATATAACACACCGACATCAGAACGTAGACGGTTTTATAAGACAATCCGGACAGTTCCAAATAGGCCGCGTTTTCTGAAATACTCGTGGTCACCATAAAAAAGCCACTGGTCAAAATAATCACCAATACTCGACAACCCAGAGTGGTGGCGTAAATCAGGCCTTCTTTGTAGAACGACACCCCAAGCACAGAAAACAGCACAGTTTGATTCCGACTGTAAAATAACCCTTGGATGATCAGCATGGTGCCAATCAGAAACAGGCTGAATCCCAGCGCCTTAAAGGTGGTCGAACTCAATTTGGAAAATAACAATAGCAGTGTTGCGACAAGAATTAATCCGGCCTGAAGCAACAAATTCATACTGGCAAAGCTCAACAACGTCATGTCCAAGATGAACAAAAGCTTAGTAATCGGATCGATCACCTGGTACCACTTGAGCTTGACCCGTGGCGCTCCAGAAAACAATGTTTTATCAGTCATCATTTATCATCTCTAAAGAAGCGCACCATCCGCTGCGGCAGCTGACGATAGATGAAGAATGCCAGGTAGGCCACGCAGACTTTATCCAAAATATCCAAGACAAACTCATCGGTAAATGAGGCCAGCCACACTGGTGCATGATTGGCGATCATTACCGCAAACAATGAGTCACCCCAAGCGATACCGGTCTGACCACCCCAAAAGATGACGTTGAGTGGCGTTGAAATGACAGCTGAAACGATGGCAATAATAATAGCAGAAACAAATACTCGTCGCGCTGACGAGAACCACCCATTGGCGTGCAAAACTCCGACAGCAATCCCAATTCCGATGCTGGTTATCGCATACACGGTTGAAATTGGCGATAAGGTCAGCCCGTAGATCACGTTGTTGATGAAACCACTGATGGCACCGGCAACCGGCCCAGCCAACATGCTGGCAAGAAAGGTTCCCAAAGACCCCAGCCAAACGGGCAGCTTTAACCCCTCCGCCAAGGCTTTGGCAACATAGTTAATCCCCACGGCAGCGGGAATCAAAGTCATGGTGGCAGCACTTAACTTAAATTTCCACATACTAGTACGATGAATCGGTTCTTTTTTCATAATCTTCTCCTTTGGTTGTATTATATCAAAATCATAGATCTTGGACAGCTTCTCAAAGAGCAGAAAAAAGGATTTCTACAAAAAATGTTTGTTTGATATTTTAAATAGAAAAGAGAGATAAAGTGAAGTTTTTAAATTTTTTGGACTATAAATATTTAAACTGGGTATTATATGCTATTACATTATTTTTTATTGTTTATTACTTTTTTACCGATGATAATATTTTTTTAATTTTAGCAATACTTTTTCTTGTTTCATCTAATTTCAGTGATAACTTAATTGAAGTTCTTACAGAACCAGAAATTCGGTCTATGACGAATGAAGAACAACAGATTATTAAAGCTATGATTTTGGAAAATGAGAAAGTAGTTATCAAACAGATTAGAGAGTATACAAATTTAGGTGTTTTACAAGCCAAAAAAGTATATGAAAAAATAAAAAGGGTCTATAAGTTCCAAATCGCCCCTCAAAAACATTGAAAGAATAGCCCCCAATATCTATAATGTGGATATTGGGGGCTATTTTGTTTCTTTTATCAATAAATAACATCTGCTTTTCAGAAAAATTGTTGGACCTTTGTACTAATTGAACTAATTTCTTGCTGAGATAAAGTGGCCACAACTTCGCCATCTGATCGTTTTGTTGGATCGACAGCACGGACATGTTGCAATAACGCTGTCCCGTGAATTTTCCCGTTATCTATCCTGATAAATAACGGCGATTTAGCATACTTTTCTTGGGTACGATATTTGTCAGAGGTACTGATTGGGACAACTAGCACCGTATTAAAATAGCGATTATAGTGATCGTTGCTTACAACTAAACACGGTCGCTTTTTCTTAGTTTCAGTGCCTTTAGCCGGATCTAAATTAATCCATAAAATAGCGCCTTGTTTTAATTTCATTAATCAAAGTCTTCGCTTTCTACGTCTTTACCCCAATCAACTTCTGTTGTACTGAGATTTCCAAACTTTTTTTCTTGTTCATCAACAAGTTGCCATAGATCCGGTTTACTACGAACAATCATTACTTTACCATTTGGTTCAATCTGCCATTCAATTGTGTCAGTAGACCGAACTTTTAACAGTTCACGTACTGTTTTAGGAATTGTAATCTGATTTTTACTTGTGATCTTCGAGCTAACCTTAGTTACATTACCTGCGCTCACAATATCATCTCCTTACTTTTTCCTTACAAAAATAATAACATAACTGCTTTGATATCTCAAGAAAAGGAGAAAAGACTATGCAACAAGTTGTTTTACCCATCAAAGATTCAAACGTTCTTAAAGAGGTTCAAGATACGTTACTCAATAACTTTAAAGCTGGTCGACGTAACTATACGATTTTTCAAGTTGGTAAAGCGACGCTACTGCGAGTGAGTGACGTTATGGGCTTAAAACAGGCCGATATTTTTAATCCGGACGGTTCTATTAAACAAAATGCGTTTATTCATGACCGAAAAACTGGTAAACCTAATACCTTGTACCTTAAACCTGTTCAAACAGAGCTCTTATTGTACCGTCAATGGCTGCTTGATCATAAGCTGGATTCTGAATGGCTCTTTCCTTCAATTCAACACCCAGAACGCCATATTACTGAAAAACAGTTCTACAAAATTATGAGTAAGGTTGGCGATCTATTAGGAATTAATTATCTAGGTACTCATACAATGCGCAAAACTGGGGCTTATCGTGTTTATACGCAATCAAATTACAATATTGGCCTAGTCATGCACCTACTAAATCACTCAAGTGAAGCCATGACTTTAGCTTATTTAGGCTTGGATCAAGCAAGTACAGAAAACATGTTGAACCAAATTGATTTTGGGTAAATTGGTTTGATTTTGTTGTCGCCAACGGCGACTTCTGATACAGGATTTTAATGGGCCTAGCACAACATAGAATAAATTCTATGTGTAAGTGCGCATTGACCTCGTTTCACTCGGTCTACTGATAACCATACAATCAATTTTTCTCGTTATTTAATTGAGCATATTTTTAATTCAATTTATGTTTGCACCTAAACTAAGATTGTTATGTTTTAAATATTCAAAAAGTGTTGCGGATTAAGCTGTTTTAAGCCATTTTTTTAATCGTTCTGTGCAAAGAATCTTTATAAGTTTGGTAACAAATTTTGAATAACGGTACTGTAAAATCTGTGAATCTAAATTGAAATCATTATTTTGATGTTAGGAGTAATCAAGATGGACGAAAAGAAAGTATTAAAAACTATTGATGAAATGCTTGCTGATCCTTGGCAAGTTGATATTCAAGAATTGTTTGAAGCTTCTTTCAATGAACCTGACGAGATCAAAAAGAATTTGTATGATTCCCTGTATACTTATGTTTTGCAAAAAAGACAAGAAGATATTATTAATCGTCCTGGCTTCGTTATTTAGCCCTCTAAAAGCCTGCTGAGGGCTTTTTATTTTTACTTTGGTATAAATATATATAAATAGTCTTAAAACTGCTAGAAACGAGAAATAAGGCCCTTAAAAACGAATATAGCAGTTAAAGTCTTGTTAAGATTCAGAAAAACTAACTGTTTGCTGTCAATGGTAGCGGACGAGCGTAGCGTGGGAGCATAAGGAATTGACAGCTCTAACCCAGTCTTAACACTGAAATGGCGAAAGCCAAAGTTTTATAGAAACTTTGCTTTCCTGCCTAACGGCGAGTGAAAAAGCGGTCAAGCTGGTTCAGCTTGGACGGGGTACGGGGCGTCAGCGCCCGAATAAACGTGGCTTGCCACACCTTTTAGGCAACGAACAGAGTGAGGCGCAAGGAGCATAGCGACTGGAGTTTAATGTGAGCCGGTTTTTGGCTCACTCCTTTGTGTTTTTTGATTCTAGGTTTTGGCCTCGTGCAGTAGTGCCTCTTTTAAACCTCTTTTATAAACCTCTTTTAAACCTCTTTTAGACCCCTCTTGAACCTTACTCTCCCAAGGCTTATGGAAGTTTATCAACGAGGTTTTGTCTGTTTATCAACGAGGTTTTGTCTGTTTATCAACGAGGTTTTGTCTGTTTATCAACGAGGTTTTGTCTGTTTATCAACGAGGTTTTTAATGGTGATCGTTGATAAACAATCGTTGCTTTTATATAATAGTTGTGGAGGTGTGATT
>NZ_JBTYYZ010000020.1:0-9353 GCF_054881455.1 Companilactobacillus sp. FL22-3
GATGACTAATACTTTAACACCAAACAGAAAGGGGCTATGAATATATAGGGTCTATAACTATCAAATAACCCCTCAAAAACATTGAAAGAATAGCCCCCAATATCTACATTATAGATATTGGGGGCTATTTTAATTTATTCTTTTATAAGTGCCCCTAAACTATAGCTATTGATTCAAGATTTCATGGGAGCCAGTTGCAACCAATAACAAAATCAATTCATCATGATCTAGCTGATAAATAACAATCCAGTTGTCATAATTTTTACCATAGTTTCCATATCTGGCAGGGTGAAATTCACGATATCCACGCCAATTTCCTTTTAATGCATGATCTTTAATCTGTTTCAAAACAAGTACATCTTGTTCAACAATTGCTTCTAAACAAGGCTTCAAGACAGTTATTGGGAAATGTTTTTTGACTAGTTTTTTTAATTCACGTTCAAAAGATTTGGTCTGTTTAATTTGCATCTAACTTATCGATCCAATCTTCAAAGTCAGTCAATGAACCAATGTTTTTGACCTGCCCTGTTTCTGCTTCTTTTTTAGCGGCTAAGGCTTCCGGAGAATCTAAAAAGCTGACTAATCGAACTTCATTATTGGCCGCTTTAACTAACGATAAGCGTATATACTCAGAAACGGTTAGCCCTTGTTTTGCTAGATTAGCTTTAGCCCGTTCACTAATGTCAGGTGTTACACGAGTTGAAATTGTCTTGTTTTTAATAATAGTATTACTCATTCTAATCCGCCTCCTTTAAGTTTACCATCGTACTACATTATAATATTCGATTTTTAGGTTTTCTGCAACTAAATTAATTTTAAAGTAAAGGAACTAACAGCTTATGCGACAAGTTGTCTTACCCATCAAAGATTCAAACGTTCTTAAAGAGGTTCAAGATACGTTACTCAATAACTTTAAAGCTGGCCGACGTAACTATACGATTTTTCAAGTTGGTAAAGCGACGCTACTGCGAGTGAGTGACGTTATGGGCTTAAAACAGGACGATATTTTTAATCCGGACGGTTCTATTAAACAAAATGCGTTTATTCATGACCGAAAAACTGGTAAACCGAATACCTTGTACCTTAAACCAGTTCAAACAGAGCTTTTATTGTATCGTCAATGGCTGCTCGATCATAAGCTGGATTCTGAATGGCTCTTTCCTTCAATTCAACACCCAGAACGCCATATTACTGAAAAACAGTTCTACAAAATTATGAGTAAGGTTGGCGATCTATTAGGAATTAATTACCTTGGTACCCACACTATGCGCAAAACTGGGGCTTATCGCGTTTATACGCAATCCAATTACAATATTGGCTTAGTCATGCACTTATTAAATCATTCAAGTGAAGCCATGACTTTAGCTTATTTAGGCTTAGACCAAGCCAGTACCGAAACTATGTTAGATCAAATTGATTTTGGTTAGTTTTATTTGGATTTTTAGTTGTTGCCGAAGGCAACTTCTGAGACAGATTTTAAGCACAAAACCTCCACTAATTTTTAGCGGAGTATAAGTGCGCACTAATGGTTGCTTTTCATTCGATTGTGTCGCTTACAAAGCATCTGTAAATTATCTTCTTCAGTACGACCGCCTTCAGACCAAGGTGTAATGTGGTCACCTTCCATTTCAGATAATTGGTACACTTTATCATTGCCTTCTTCAAGACACATTGGGCAGTGGCCTTATTGCTCCTTGTATTTCTTTCGCATCATGTCTTTTGGAAAACCACGTAAATTAAGATACTTTGTGGCTCCTGCTTCATTGGCATTAACGGCTAGCTTGTATTGCCAAATGCCTTTCTTTTTCTTGATTTCATCATCATCAATCAGCTTTTGAATATCCGCATCAATCTTAGATGAATTGTAGTCATTAGAATGGTATTTGTTATACAGAGTTCCCCAATCAAGGCCATTCATTTCTTTGTAGACTTGAGGGAAAGTCATTCGAATCCAGTCCATGATTTTCTGCCAATACTGCCACAATTCATTTGCATCGTCATCTGACTTGTGTTCATCCATATATTCCTCAATAGTAGTATCTTTAGCATCAGCAATCCAAAGCAACGCCTTCTCCAACAATTCTTGCCGATTAGGATCACCCTTTACATAGTGGTCACTCACTTTTGCAGCAACACAGCCTCGCTTACTAAAATGTCTCTTGGCATCTGATAGCCACGGCCCAACGTATGCAATATTACGCAGCTCTTGACTTGTCAATTTCTTTCCAGCAATATTTACCGTTTTAAACCATGATAGCTTTTCGGAATCCGTACCTTTGCACCAGTAAACCATCAATTGATAATTCATCAAACGATCATATAGATCATTTGGTAAAGCATCTACATACATAGTTTGACCGTCCCATTCAATTGGAAACTTATGGTCCAAGAATCGCATAATTGACAATGTACGTTGTTGGCCATCGAGCACTTCATAATGTTCATCATCATCAATTACCCAATACATAACATTTAATGGGAAGCCACGCAAAGCCGTATTAATAACAGCTTTTTCTTCTGGCAGATCATAAACAAAATTTCTTTGATACGGAGGACGTATGTTTAGTTGTCCTTGATATCCGACAACACCAGCTTCATCCATATCTTTATACCCATCAAAAACATTTTTAACGGGCACCTGTTTTAGTTCAATCTCCATTACTTCTCCACCTTCTTAATAAAAATACGCTTGTAAATACGTTTACCATTAATTGTCGCTTGTTTGACGCCTGATTTAGAATTCCAAAGCCCATTCGATAATCCATTTCCTTCGCTTTCAGTGCAACCAATAATTTCAAACTGTTCAGGAGTATATTTAAGCATACCTGTTATTGGAATTCCCATAACACCATCATAATCCAACGGAATTTCAGCAGTTTTGCTTATATTAATAGCATCATAATTATCATATTTAGGATACTCATCAGGATTATACTTTTTATACAAAATCATTGGTTCATGCCGACGAGCATAATCAAGATTTGTATACCACATAACACCAGATACTCTGATTAGTCCTTCTTTATGCTGTGAAGCAGTGGCCACATCTTCATATAGGCTCTTAAAGAATCCAACGTTACCTTTAAATGGCTTCCCAAGCCACATTTTATTATCCTTAATCAATGGAAAAATTTCTTTATAAGTAATTGCATTCTGATTGCCAATAATCAAAAATTGCTTATTATATTCAAACAGCGTTTTCACAAATTCTCTAAATTTTGAGAATGGCGGATTTGTTACTACCACATCTGCTTGCTTCAAATAATTCAAGCATTCATCAGAACGATAATCACCATCGCCCTTTAGTCGTTTGACTATTCCACGTTCATGTAAAAGCGTATTAATATCGTCATCACTAACTCCACGACCATTTGCCATAGGAACACTCGATATATCCAACACATAACCACGATCGCTTTCAACTGGTTCATTGTAATCGTCGAACAATGACATTTGTGTTCCAACTACTGGACTTCCAGCATATGAAGTACATATAAGCCGTTTTAACTTCAAATAGTTAAAGTTGCGAAGAAAGAACTTTGAAAAATTACTTTCAAACGGATCATCGCAATTACATAAAACAGTTTTGCCAGCAAATCCATCTTCAAAATTATTAATTTCTGATTGAATATCATCATAAGAGGTATAAAATTCATCTTTTTTTGCCTTTGCAGCTTTGTTCAATCGTTCATTAGTTGCCATAGCTATCACTCCTCATCTAAACGGCCAAAGTTTAAACTTTTTGGTTTTCTTTTCATCATCATGTTCCGACTTATCTTTTACTTCCGGTGTCTTAACTTCTGGTTCTGGCAAGACTTGTTGATTATGAGTAGTTAAGTCCAACTGTTGGGCCTGATCGGCTAGCCGAATGGCATCTGCAATCTGGTCATTTTTAACCTTTAACTCATTACGTAGCAGCTCATTGGTAGTCTGCAGGTCGCGAACACGAGCCCGAAGCTCATCAATCACATCATCTTTAGTGGCCGGACGGTGTTCAGAACTAGCTTCTTGCTGTTTTTCGCTCTTACGTTGGTAGTAAGACCTGATTTCGTCTAAAACACTGCTATCAAAGTATTTAGAGTTGTTTTTCCCCAGCCTTACCGGTTTTAACTCATTTCTTTTAATATACTTGCTAACAGACGCCACAGTAACATCAGAAATCCTTGCTATGTCTGATATTGTGTAGTCTTTCCTTTTACTTTGTCCCATGCCTTTCTGACCTCTCGCGTTAATTCTACTACATTAGAGGGTTAAATCGTCACCATGATCTTTAGATTTATCAGATTGCGCATTAGATGAATTAGCAGATGGTTGAACAGCCTCTTTTATAACCTCTTTTAGTGAGGTCCTTAGCCCTACTATCCCAGAAGTAAAACGGGGTTAAGCGTAGAGAGATTCGTCATGTTTACCAAGTTTAAAATAAACGGTGATGCTGATTGTCCATATGTTGAGGTAGAAATCTATAAGGATGCTCTCCCATTACTAAATAACCTTGAACGATGGGTACGTTATGCTCTAGCAGAGTTCCGAGGGTTAAAGAGTAGCTATTCGAAAACAAGGTTCCGCTTGCTTAAACAATACCGTACAACGGGATATGCTTATTTCACTGTTGCTGATTTCAATGAATTATTGGATATAACCAAGAGCTATAATCAAGGTACTCTAGAGCAACGCGTCCTTAGTCCCCTTAGAGAAGAGTTAACACCCTTATTCCGTGCATTAACTATCCGTAAAAAATACGGTAAAAGTCGTGGCAAGCCTGTTATTGGCTTTACTTTTACTTGGAAAGCTGAGCCAAAAGATGCTGAAAATATTCACATAAGCAGCAAACAACGATTACAAACTAAACTCTTTAATATTGAGCATAATTCCGAGCTATCAGAACGAGAAAAGTGGAGAGCAATAGATAAAGTTAAAGATGTTCCCCTAGGGACCTCAGAACAAGTAAATATGCAGGAAAAACGAGAATTAAGTGAAACTAAAATACGGCAAGACTTATTGCAAAGGCTTAATAGACATTTATAGATCCAAGAGGAAAACTAATTGGTTTTCCTCTTTTTTTATTTGTTGTCACCAACGGCGACTTCTGATGCAGGTTTTTAATGGGTCTAGCACAACATAGAATAAATTCTATGTGTAAGTGCACATTGACCTCATTTCACTCGGTCTGCTGATAGCTATTAAATCAGGTTTTCCGTTATTGAATTGAATACATTTTTAATTCAATATATGCGTCCAAATCAACTAAATTTGCTATGCTTTAAATACTTAAAAACTATTACAGATTCCGCTATTTCCAATTCGAATTTTTTAATTGTCTTTTACAGAGATTCTTTATAAACTTAGCAACAAAATTTTAATAACTAACTGTAAGAACTGTGTATCTAAACTGAAATCATTATTTTGATGTTAGGAGTAATCAAGATGGACGAAAAGAAAGTATTAACACCAATTGATGAAATGCTTGCTGATCCTTGGCAAGTTGATATTCAAGAATTGTTTGAAGCTTCTGTCAATGAACCTGACGAGATCAAAAGGAATTTGTATGATTCCTTATACACTTATATTTTGCAAAAAAGACAAGAAGATATTATTAATCGTCCTGGCTTCGTTATTTAGCCCTCTAATAGCCTGCTGAGGGCTTTTTATTTTTCCTTTGGTATAAATGTATATAAACATTCTTAAAACCGCTAGAAACGAGAAATAAGGCCCTTAAAAACGAATATAGCAGTTAAAGTCTTGTTAAGATTCAGAAAAACTAACTGTTTGCTGTCAATGGTAGCGGACGAGCAAAGCGTGGGAGCATAAGGAATTGACAGCTCTTAACCAGTCTTAACACTGAATTGGCGAAAGCCAAAGTTTCTATAAAACTTTGCTTTCCTGCCTAACGGCGAGTGAAAAAGCGGTCAAGCTGGCTCAGCTTGGACGGGGTTCGGGGCGTCAGCGCCCGAATGAATGTGGCTTGCCACACCTTTTAGGCAACGAACAAAGTGAGGCGCAAGGAGCATAGCGACTGGAGTTTAATGTGAGCCTGTTTTTTGGCTCACTCCTTTGTGTTTTTGTTTTAGATTTTGCCCTCGTACAGTAGTGCCTCTTTTAAACCTCTTTTATAAACCTCTTTTAAACCTCTTTTAAGGGCATGTTCCACTTTACTCTCCCAAGCGTTTCACAAATGTTTGGGGGTCCAATTGTCTGTTTATGGGGGTCCAATTGTCTGTTTATAGGGGTCCAATTGTCTGTTTATGGGGGTCCAATTGTCTGTTTATGGGGGTCCCGTCTTGAGGCTCCGGCCTTGATATGGTAGCCTCTAATTTAGGAGGTGGTTTTTTGAGCAACGAACTAGTTAAATATGATCCAGAGTTAAATACCATTCCACTTCGAAAATTTACTCCAGTTGAAATGAATTTATTTTTTTCGATTATTTCTCGTATGCGTGATAAGGGAGATCAGACCGTTCGTTTTACTTTTGATCAATTAAAAGAGTTAAGTGCTTATAAACCTACTGCAAATAACCGTTTTGAAGATGACATTCAGAGAACTTATGAAAAAATGATGGGATTACATTTTGGTAGACGAAGTAAAAGTGGCTTAAATCGAGAATTTTTTGTTATGTTTACCGAATTTGAAATTAAAGGCGAAGCTGAAATACCTTACGTTGATATCCGAGTTTATCCTAAAGCCTTACACTTACTAAACGATTTAGAAAGTTGGGTTCGTTATGCGTTGGCAGAGTTTAGAGATTTAAAAAGTAGTTACGCAAAAACAATGTTTCGGTTACTAAAACAATTTAGAACTACTGGGTACGCTTACTTTTCCAAAGCAGATTTTGATGAGTTACTTGATATTCCAAAAACTTATCGGCAAGGCGACATTAACAAAAAAGTGATAAAACCAATCAAAGAAGAACTTACCCCCCTATTTTGTGGGCTAACTGTCCGAAAGAAATACGGTAAAGGGCGAGGAAAGCCTGTTATTGGCTATTCGTTTACCTGGAAACCCGAAAAGAAAGACGCTAACGACTTCTCACAAGGTCAATTTCAAGATGAACGTCAAAAACTCTTTAATATTCAGCATAATGGCGAATTAACAGAACAGGAAAAATGGAGTGCCATTGATAAAGTTAAGGGGTTAACTTTAGGCTCTACTGAAAAGCAAGCATTGGCTGTCAAACAAGCCGAACATGATAAAAAAATAAGAGATCAAGCAAGAAAAGAAGCACTTGCTGAACTCCGAAAGGAGTTTGGAAATCATGCCTAAAACTATTAGAGAACTTGCTGATGAGTTTGGTGTATCAAAACAAGCCATTAGGGAAAAAACTAGATGCAAACTTTAGTTGTTGTTAATTCGGGATATTTGTTGTTAAAGCAACATTCATTGGTGGCAACAACCAGAACCAAATCGATTATAGTTTAGCTTGAAGATTGATACCTAAAGAAAACCAATCGACAACCAAGTTTAAGTTTTGGTTGTCGATTGGTTTTCTTGTCGTTTTTAACTTATAATTTAAGGCGGATTAATTAGGCGGTGAAACTATTGGGCAAGACTATTCGGCAACTTTCAGAAGAATTTAAATTGTCAAAACAAGCTATTAATCAACGTATTAATAGCATTAATGGCTTTCGAAGCAAACACACTTACAAAGTTAAAAACCATCTAGAAATAGACAAGCTGAAAACGGCAAGGACAAAAATATTGATCAGATCTTGCTGAAGCAACTTGATGTTAAAGATCAACAAATTGCAAATTTACAACAAGCCTTAGATCAGCAGCAAAAATTACAGATAGCAACGGTTGCAGAGAACCATCGATTAAAAGAACACGTTCAGAAACTGAGTGGCTTGTTTGAATCTTCTAGTGCTACTCATCAGCAACAATTAAACGACAAGGACGATACCTTGACGAATAGTTCTAATACCAGTCACATCAAGGATAAAAACGACAATCAAAATGAAAATAAAGTTGCTGAATATGGTAATAGACAAAAGAAAACATTTAAGAACAACACCGATAATAGTTGGTGGCATTTTTGGTGACAATCAGTGGCAGCAAGGCTCTGGATCTGTAGAGGAAAAAATATTTGGATTTGTAAACAAAAGGCGTTTATATCAAAATGATTTTAACCAATTGAGTCACGAGCCCAAACCTACTGTTGAATTTTCAGCATTATTTAATTCTTCATGGTGGATATATGGGTTGAAAAATACTATGGAAAATAATGATCTTGAAAAATATCCTAGAAAAAATGAGAAACAATATCAAGATTACTTTGATAACCTAAGAATAGATGGAGTGAAAATATTTTTTTGACAATTATGATTATTGGTGGTTTGGACTTTATTATTAAGAGCTCTATACAGGCATGCTTATTATGGATAGTGGCATTAATAGAGGTTCAGAAGGGCGAGAACAGATTTTATATGGGCATTCGCTGTTCATACAATAATAGCCGTTTCGTTAACAGCGACTAAATTAATCGATTTGTTAAAAATGATATTAATCTGGGATTTAGGTTATCCGATTTGTGAAAAAAGTGGTTGTATTGATCCTTAAAAATTAAATAAAAAGGTAGATTGTAGAATTACTTATTTATGCAAAAAAATATGAGATAAGGATATTGAATTTATCCTCATCTCATATTTTAATTTAATCATTAACCGTTATATTTTGATAATTTGAAAACAACTTTGTCTTTGTTGTGTAATTTCTTTTTGTCAGCTGAAACGTTAACTTGTTTGCCATTAACAGTGAATGTCCAGTAAATTTTCTTCTTGTTATTTTGTTTGTGACCGTCGATAGCTGTGATAAAGCCGCCTTTGTCGTTAACTTTCCAGCCTTTTTTAAGACCATCAGTAACAGTGGCATTCTTTTTCAATGTGATAGTTTTCTTGGCAATCTTCTTTTTGTTCTTCTTCAAAGTGTAAGTAGCTTTGATATTCTCGGAAGCCTTAGCTTGAACGGTTGTTGCAGTTGCTGGAGCGAATACCCCTAGTAACATTAATAATGACAATAAAAATGCTGTAATCTTTTTCATTATTTTCCTCCTCGATTTGTACAACGATTTTCATTATAACAAAGAAAAGGCAGACGAAAATAATAATTTAAAAACCATTCAATTAAATAAATCTACAATTGAATTTTATTTACCTTATGAAGATGTTCAAAACGCGTTAAAGGAAAGTGCGCAGAACCCCTTTATACGTACAAAGGATGAATGGTTAGTGGGTAACAATGAGTGTAAATTAAATAAGGCACAAAAAAGGATGCTTAAGGATAAAGAAATATATAATCATTTCAATTTAGAAAATATTCCCAGTTCCATCAAAACGGAGCTAAACAAGATAGTGCATGACATC
>NZ_JBTYYZ010000021.1:0-3093 GCF_054881455.1 Companilactobacillus sp. FL22-3
TTGACTGATAGAAAAGTTTTAGTTGATCGATCGCAGTCGGGAAAAGTACGACCATGGCGAGAACATAAGTTAGAGAATTTACAGTATGGTGAATATTTACAAATGTTGCACTACAAGAAAGCCCATCGGGTTAAAGAGTGTGGTGAAGTATTACGTTTTGTGGAAGATAAAAATGGTCACAAAAAATTGGCTCAGACTTGGTTTTGCCATTCCCGTTTGTGTCCGTTATGTAATTGGCGGCGGGCAATGAAGCAATCCAATCAGTTAACACAGATTTTGACAGAAGCTGTTAAACAACGAAAGACGGGCCGGTTCTTATTTTTAACGTTAACTGTTGAGAATACAACTGGTGATCAATTGAAGAGTGAGTTACGTCAAATGGGACGAGCTGTTGCAAAGATCTTTCAGTATAAAAAAGTGGCTAAAAATTTGTTGGGTTATGTACGTTCAACTGAGGTTACCATCAATCACGAAGCAGATCATCCAATGTATCACCACCATATGCATGTTTTGCTTTTTATGAAATCGAGTTATTTTACAGGAACTGATAATTATATTTCACAAGCAGAATGGACTAAATATTGGCAACGAGCGATGAAATTAGCTTATGTGCCGGTTGTGAATGTTGAAGCGGTTAAACCGAATGTGAAACGCCAGAAAAATTCCTTACTGGCTAGTGCCCAAGAAACGGCTAAATATCAGGTGAAGTCCAAAGATATTTTAACTAATAATCAAGAACAAGATCTACAAGTAATTGATGATTTGGAACAAGCTTTGGCTGGTTCCCGCCAAATTAGCTATGGCGGTTTGCTGAAAGAAATTCGCAAGCAGTTGCAATTAGAAGATGTTGAAAATGGCGATTTGATTAATACGGATAGTGATGATCAAAAGGTTGATCAAGTGGTACGTGAGATTGTTGCTAAGTGGGATTATCAGCGCAAAAATTATTTTATGTTAAATGATTTATAGCATGAAATAATTTTTATAAGATTATTTTTTGGCTTGTTGTTTTTATTGCGTTGGTTTGCCGCTGGAGTACCCATTCTGCTTTTTTAGGGTTTCCATTAAATGTTTGGATTACTAGATAATATAATTTATTTTCTGGACTATATAGCTCTACTATGTCTATTTTCGTTGCTGACGTTTCTGAATAGTCTATTTGTTTTATTGTCTTTCTTCCTTTCTCTATAAGTTTTTCGCTTGATTTCATTAAAATCAGCCTCTTTTATTTTTATGATTATGTTTATTATACTCTTCTTTGCTTTGGCCTTTCTTGCCAACAGCAAAAACGGCCTCGCAGAGCCCAAACTTTACGAAGTAAAGTATAGTGGGTTATACTTTACTTGGAAGATAACTCCGAAATGAGGTGCATACAATGAGTTTTGCAGTGGCTAGAATGACGAAATTAAAAGCTGATAATTTAGTCGGCATTGGCAATCATGACCAACGGAAAACGACTAATCACAGCAACGAAGATATTGATGTTTCCCGCTCTCACCTGAATTATGATTTAGTGGCTGGGCGCACTGATAACTTTAAAACGGATATTGAAGCCTATATCAACGAAAACAAAGCGAGTAAGCGGGCAGTTCGCAAAGACGCTGTTTTAGTCAATGAGTGGATTATAACCAGTGACAAAGATTTTTTTGAGCAATTAGACGAAGCCGAAACCCGTAAATATTTTGAAACAGCCAAACAATATTTTGCAGATAACTATGGTGACGAAAATATTCGCTATGCAGTTGTTCATATGGACGAGAAGACCCCTCACATGCATATGGGCATTGTGCCCTTTGATGATGATAAAAAGCTCTCAGCTAAGCGTATATTCAATCGTGAAGCCTTACAGCACATTCAAGAGGAATTACCACAGTACCTCAAAGAAAATGGCTTTGATGTTCAACGTGGTAACAAAAATAAAGAGCGTAAGAATTTATCAGTACCCGAATACAAAGCTATGCGGGAAGAATTGAAAAAAATAGAGACCGAAAAACAAGAGACACAAGCAAAACTTGCAGATACTAAAAAACAGCTTGATGAAATCAAACCACGGGATACCAAGAAAATTGCTAGTAAACCCACCTTGATGAATAAAAATAAAGTCACGGTTGATAAATATGATCTCGCTGATTTGGAACAAAGGGCGGTGACTAGCGACGCTTATAACTTTGAAAAAATTCATCTGGAAGTAGAAAATCATAGTTTGCGTAATGATTTGAGTGAAGCCAAGGGCCGCAACTATGAACTGAGAAAAGAAAATGAGAGATTGCAAAAACTAGTAGGAACGCTTCAAGGCATTATACGAAATGTTGATGAGTTTCTACACAAAAAACTAGGTATTAATTTACCTGAAAAGTGGCTAGAGCGTGCAGGACTAAAAGAACCGTCTAAAAAAGCCCCTGAAAGCTCACAGGAACTCGACAGACATAAATCTGATGAATTAGGCGGTCCACATCTTTAAAACACTTATATGGGCTTAAAATGGCGTTTAAGAGCTTAATTTAACATCTCACTAGATTGAACGTAGTTAACTTTGTGTGTGTCAACGGTAAATCGACGTAGGGCGTTTTATAGCCCGCTGGGCTATTAGACGCCCTAGGAGGCTTTAAGGAGTTGATAGACTAGCGGATAAAACACTTTTGCGCATGCAAAGAAAAGCACACCTGCTTTTTTTGCCTGCCCCACGGCGAGTGCGGGGTGAGTTTGAGCGGGAGCACCCGCTCATTTATGGGGTCAAGCTGGCGCAGCTTGGACTGGGTTCGGGGCGTCAGCGCCCGAGGGCTTAGAAACTGGTCGATTTTGACCAGTTTCTTCTTATCTTGATACTATTAGAAACAACGTCATTTTAAAAAACTGGGATAAACCCTTGACACGACTGGGCTTAGGCGTATTATGAGTTTATAAAATGAATAAAGAAAAAACCCACGTGAGAATTCCTAGTTTGGCGACCCGGAACACGTGAGTTAATCTTGAATATTCGTATTTACTAGACATAGTTTAAAGCTTGAGTTAGTAAGCGTCAAGCCCTTAGTTTTAGTAAATACATAAAAGATTAGCTCTTCTCACGTGGTTGGATGAGAGGAGCTTTTTAGT
>NZ_JBTYYZ010000022.1:0-2558 GCF_054881455.1 Companilactobacillus sp. FL22-3
GTATCAATACCAGCAGCGTAAAGTGATTGAGTAACTAATCCTGAACAGTCAACACCATAATTTGGAGAACTTGAGGCACCAGAAATCCATGGTTGACCGAGATATTTACGAGCTTGATTAATCATAGCTTCAATATGGTCTGAACGAGTACTGCTGATGTTTGTTTGAAGTGGGGCGATGTATGAATCAATGCCATACCATGTACTTTCCACAAAGCCCATTGCTTCCCAAGTCTTCAAATCAACAACGCCAGTTACAGGAAGTCCTTTTCTAGCTTGAAGAGAACGAACGCTGGCTGCTACAGAACCATCATAGATTGTATGAGCATTAGAATAACCAAAATACTTTCTTACTAAATATGTCTTAATACCTTCAACACCGTTATAAAGGTCGTAACCTACGGCACCACCACTAGGTTGAATTTGTTTATTTTGGATTTGTAACCAACCACTTGGATTTTGATATGCAGGAGCTGTTGTTGCATCGTCACTGTTTAACCAAACGTTGTTAGCAATTTGATAATAAGTTAAACCATTCAGGTTATCAGTCTTGTTGAATTTCCAAACAGAATTGGCTTTAAAGTTTGGTTGACCACTTCTAACAAATCCTTGTTCAGTTCTTGTGTAATTAACCGCACCACTTTGTTTAACTCTAACTTCACCACTTGCGGCAGCACCATATTGCATAGTAACGTCTGAACTGTTAGCAAATTCGTTAGTAGCAACACGATAATAACTTGAACCATTCAATGAAAGTTTTTGGTCAGTATACCAAGGAGTATTTGGAGCTAAACCACGGTTAGTGATTTGTTTACCATCTTGGGTGTAAAGAAAAGTCATTGAACCATTATGTGATACGACAACACCTTTAATTTGTTCAATGTTGTTGGTATTAGCATTTGCTTGTGTACTTGCAGGTGCTTGTGTACTGGCATTTGCATTGGCATTAACATCTTGTTGAGTGGTGTCAGTGGTTACAGTTTGTTGTGTGGCATTTGTTGCTGCATTGTCTGTCACATTTTGGCTGGCTGTAGCTTGGTCGGCAGCGTTATTTGAATCGGCTACTGAAGTTGCTTGTGATACAGCTGTTTGGTTTTGGTTAACATTTGCGACAGTTTCTGTTGCTTGATTATCAGTTGTTGTATCAGCTTTAACAGTTTGTTGTGTAGCTAAAAACATTGTTAAGGCGAATCCACAGGCAACGGCATATTTTGTTCTAATTTTCATTTTTCTTCCCCTTATTTAATAACTGATTGCACGACGGTTTTGTGTGTTCCAGTTATTGATAAATTGATTAATTCCCATTTGTAACGTCTGATCAGTCCAACAATCGTTGTAATAGACGTAATTTTTATCGTAACCAGTAACTACCAAGGCATGGTATGGAAAGCCATACAATGTGTGCCATGTTACTACTGGATGTCCTAAATCAATTTGATACTTAATTGCATCGAACCCTTGACCAGTTAAGTCTTTGGCTGTACCAGCATACTTTTCAACTAGTAATGCGTTTGGAAAAATAGTAATACCTGTTGAATCCCAAGGTTGACCGATATAGCCATATTCAGGATTACTACTACGTGGCATCTCTCTGGCCATCTGCATCTTATCGACTTTGGCACCAGCATATTGCAACATCATCGTCACTGCCGTGATTTCACAACCATTGGGCAATTCTGGACGTTGAGCAATCAGCGGAACACCAGAAATCCAGCTGGCTTCTTTATATTGACCACCATTGATAACAACGTAATCTTGTGGAATCCAAGTATTATTACCAATTTGATACCATTCTTTACCACCGATATTGGCATGGTTGGTAACTTTCCAAGTGCTTCCAGTTGGCAAGTTGTTGCCATGATAAACGGCTTTCTTACTATAGCCTTCAAAGTCATGGGCACTGGCACCTTTTTTATAAACTACCGTTGCATTACCAGAGAATGGTTGAACATATGAACGGTAAGTTCCAGCGGTTTGGTCAGCATATTCGTTAGTTGCGACACGATAGTAACTGGCACCATTACCAGCATCGTGAAAAGTATCGGTATACCAATTAGAATTTGGAGCTAAACCACGGTCAGTAATCCTAACGCCATTGATGTCATAAAGAATCGTAAAATTGTTGCCGACTGTGTAGACACCATCAACGGGCGTATCATGATACGTTGGTTGGGCAGTTTGCGTCTCTGCCTGTTGATTGGTTTGAACCGATTGGTTTGACTGTCCCTCTTGACCATTACTTTGAACATTATTTGTAGTTTGAGACTCACCATTTGATGAATCTTTTGACACATCTGGTGCTTGACTCTTATTATTTTGTTCTGGCACAGGTGCAACAATACTTTGACTATTTGGTGCTTGTGTTGTCGTATCAGCTTTAGCAACGATTGTCGTTGAGATTAGACAACTAGATGCAAGCAAAGTTGCATAGAGTAATTTCCTCTTAAGTTTCATGTTTCCCCCTAAAAACTCATTATCATAAAATAAATCTTATATATCTTTCCTTTTTTAGATAATCCTCCTTTTTTTAACCATGGTATATATGAATAAAATGACCGT
>NZ_JBTYYZ010000023.1:0-2023 GCF_054881455.1 Companilactobacillus sp. FL22-3
ATGAGCAATGAATTAGTCAAATATCAACCCGAGTTAAATACCATTCCGCTGCGGAAATTTTCGCCCGTTGAAATGAACTTGTTCTTCTCAATTGTGTCTAGAATGCGCGATAAAGGCGACCAGACAGTGCGCTTTACCTTTGACCAGCTCAAAGACTTGAGTAATTACAAGCCAACAGCAAATCGAAGATTCATAGACGACATTAAACGGACCTATGATCACTTAATGGATTTACGATTCGGCAGCCAAAGCAAGTCCGGCCTAAGTTTTGAGCGTTTTGTCATGTTTACCAAGTTCAAGATTAACGGGGACGCAGACGAGCCCTACGTTGACGTTGAGGTGTATCGTGATGCAATTCCCTTGTTAAACAATCTTGAAAGCTGGGTGCGTTACGCTCTGATTGAATTTAGGGAGTTGAAAAGTAGCTACGCAAAAACCATGTTCCGCTTGTTAAAAGGCTATCGCACCACCGGATACGCCTATTTTTCAAAAGCTGAATTCAACGAACTACTCGATGTGCCCAAAAGCTACAAACCAGGTGACATAGATAGAGCCGTCCTAAAACCAATTAGAGAAGAATTAGCCCCGCTGTTTAAAGGCTTAAGCATTCGCAAAAAATACGGTAAAGGGCGGGGAAAGCCTGTCCTTGGCTATTCTTTCGCATGGAAACCCGAACGCAAAGACGCCGAAGACGTCCACGTCAGCAAAACTGAACGGCTAAATAAAGCGCGCTTCAATATCGAGCACAACGGTGAGCTGTCTGACCAAGAAAAATGGCGGGCAATCGATAAAATAAGGGGTCTCAAACTAGGGACGACTGAAGCTGAACGTGAGCAACAAGCCCAACAGAAACGTGAAGAACAGATACGAGCAGATGAGCGCAAGAAAATTTTAGATAGCCTAACCAAACGCAGATAATTCACTAGAAATAATTTTAGTTGGGCTTGATTTTGTTGTCGCCACTGGCGACTTCTGATACAGGAAATTTAGCACAAACACCATCAATTTTAATTGTGGTGTGTAAGTGCGCATTGACCTCATTTCACTCAGTCTTCTGATTCCCTTTAATTTACGTTTAGGGTATGCCTATCGCTCTGCTCAAACAAAACTGACGACGGCAAGTGTGATGGTCAATTCAGACGGAAACAGCGAAGATGGTTTTCGCTTTATTTGGCGGCGGCCTGATGGCCATTTGCAGGCCGCCAGAGGGCAAGCCCGCATACCTCAGCGACAAGATCTGGAAGAATTAACTAAAAAGGCAGAAGACGCTGGCTGGTATTAGGCAAAATCGCTCTTGAAAGATAAATACACTTCCAAGGAACTCCATTCAAGTCCCTGACACCGTCTGAGAGGCTCATTTTTTTCGTTCTAAGGACGTTTACCCCTCCCAATTGTAAATTATACTGGAAAGCATTAAAACTTCTTAGAACGCAAATATGAGCCTTTTAGGACTATCCACATTTCTTTGTCTTCTGTTAGATTTAGTGTTTCTAACCAGTCAGGTTTCTTTCTAAGCGCCGTTTTAGAAATGGTGTAAAAATGTCTGTTAGTTACTCTGGAATTGCTTAGAACGCAAAATATGGCCTTTTAGCACTATTTGGGTCTACCTGCCGAGCGACAGTCGAGGCTTTTCCTGAACCACGTTTTTGATTTTAGCGAGTGAACGAAGTGAACGCTGCAAGTAAATTGTGAGCGTGATTTTCGCTCACTCCTTTTTGTTTTTTGGTTTTGGTTTTGCATTTTGGGGCACGGAGACGAAGTCGGAGACCCCCGCCTCTTTTATAACCTCTTTTAAAACCTCTTTTAAAACCTCTTTTAGGGGGGGGATGAGCCTTACTCTCCCAAGGGGTACAGAAATGTTTGAACGTAGAATTGTCTGTTTATGAACGTAGAATTGTCTGTTTATGAACGTAGAATTGTCTGTTTATGAACGTAGAATTGTCTGTTTATGAACGTAGCTGTTTGACGTACAACGTTTTATAATATACGCTTGAATTGTAATCGACTTGAAAGAAGGTATTTT
>NZ_JBTYYZ010000024.1:0-1893 GCF_054881455.1 Companilactobacillus sp. FL22-3
CTCAAAACTAAACAAAGTTTTAACGTTGTGTATTTCCGTTGATGCTAAGCATCATATCCTTAGAAAGGAGGTGATCCAGCCGCAGGTTCTCCTACGGCTACCTTGTTACGACTTCACCCTAATCATTTGTCCCACCTTAGACGGCTAGCTCCCCGAAGGGTTACCCCACCGGCTTTGGGTGTTACAAACTCTCATGGTGTGACGGGCGGTGTGTACAAGGCCCGGGAACGTATTCACCGCGGCATGCTGATCCGCGATTACTAGCGATTCCAGCTTCATGTAGGCGAGTTGCAGCCTACAATCCGAACTGAGATCGGTTTTAAGTGATTTGCTTGCCCTCGCGAGTTCGCAACACGTTGTACCGACCATTGTAGCACGTGTGTAGCCCAGGTCATAAGGGGCATGATGATTTGACGTCGTCCCCACCTTCCTCCGGTTTGTCACCGGCAGTCTCACCAGAGTGCCCAACTGAATGCTGGCAACTGATAATAAGGGTTGCGCTCGTTGCGGGACTTAACCCAACATCTCACGACACGAGCTGACGACAACCATGCACCACCTGTATCCATGTCCCCGAAGGGAAAGACTAATCTCTTAGCTTTTCATGGTATGTCAAGACCTGGTAAGGTTCTTCGCGTTGCTTCGAATTAAACCACATGCTCCACCGCTTGTGCGGGCCCCCGTCAATTCCTTTGAGTTTCAACCTTGCGGTCGTACTCCCCAGGCGGAGTGCTTAATGCGTTAGCTGCAGCACTGAAGGGCGGAAACCCTCCAACACTTAGCACTCATCGTTTACGGCATGGACTACCAGGGTATCTAATCCTGTTTGCTACCCATGCTTTCGAATCTCAGCGTCAGTTACAGACCAGAAAGCCGCCTTCGCCACTGGTGTTCTTCCATATATCTACGCATTCCACCGCTACACATGGAGTTCCACTTTCCTCTTCTGCACTCAAGTTTACCAGTTTTCGAAGCACTTCCTCGGTTGAGCCGAGGGCTTTCACTTCAAACTTAATAAACCGCCTACATTCTCTTTACGCCCAATAAATCCGGACAACGCTTGCCACCTACGTATTACCGCGGCTGCTGGCACGTAGTTAGCCGTGGCTTTCTGGTTGAATACCGTCAGTACGTGAACAGTTACTCTCACGCATGTTCTTCTTCAACAACAGAGTTTTACGATCCGAAAACCTTCTTCACTCACGCGGCATTGCTCCATCAGGCTTTCGCCCATTGTGGAAGATTCCCTACTGCTGCCTCCCGTAGGAGTTTGGGCCGTGTCTCAGTCCCAATGTGGCCGATTACCCTCTCAGGTCGGCTACGTATCATTGCCTTGGTGAGCCGTTACCTCACCAACTAGCTAATACGCCGCGGGTCCATCCAAAAGCGATAGCAGAGCCATCTTTCAAGCTACGATCATGTGAAAGTAGTTGTTATGCGGTATTAGCACCTGTTTCCAGATGTTATCCCCCACTTTTGGGCAGGTTACCCACGTGTTACTCACCCGTCCGCCACTCACTCAAATGTGATTCATGAAGCAAGCTTCAATCATCACGCGAGTTCGTTCGACTTGCATGTATTAGGCATGCCGCCAGCGTTCGTCCTGAGCCAGGATCAAACTCTCATATTAAAAGTTTGTGACTCATAAAAAATTATACTAGCGAATTGACTTCGTTGTAAATCCAACAAATAAATGTTGGCCTACACAATTTAGTGTTAAAACTTTGTTCAGTTTTCAAAGGTCTACCAGCTGATTAAGCGCTTACGCTCATCAGCGACTTAATTATTTTATCAAGCCAACAAGTTGATGTCAAGGCTTTTTTAAAATAATTTTTCTAACAAATCAATGAAGATTTGATAGAAGTCATCTCAACAGACAACTTAATTATCATA
>NZ_JBTYYZ010000025.1:0-1827 GCF_054881455.1 Companilactobacillus sp. FL22-3
ATGGCAAAAGACAAATCAAGATACTTCACCTTTTTGTTATATCCCGAATCTATTCCAGAAGATTGGAAATCGAAATTAGAATTAATTGGTGTTCCAATTGCTATTAGTCCATTTCATGATATGGATGAAAAAACTGATAAATCAAAATGGACACCTGATGATGTCATACGAAATGGCAAGCACTATAAAAAGCCGCATTATCATGTTGTCTATGTGGCTAAAAATCCAGTTACTGCTGATAGTGTTCGGTACAAGATTAAACAGCTTCTAGGTGATCGGAGTATCGCTAAAGTGCAAATAGTCATCAGAAGTATGGCAAGCATGTATTCATACCTTACACATGAGTCTAAAGATGCTATTGAGAAGAAAAAACATAAATATAATAAAAAAGATATTACGCTGATAAATAATTTTGATATTGATAGATATATATCGCTTGATGTGGAAGATAAAGACGACATGCTGAATGATGTTTGTGATTTGATTGATGACCATAATTTGGCAAATATGCGTGAATTGAGACGCTTTTTAAAAGCTCATGGTTCAGAATATGGCATGCCTAGTATCAAGGTCGTTAATTCGGTTTTACGTGCTCATACTGGACTGATAAGACTATATTTCGATGCTGTTTATCAGGAACGCAAGTATGGCAGAGGAGACATAGACAAAGAAACTGGCGAGATACAAGATTGATTAGTGAATAAAAAGTGGGTGCTCAATTCGAGCACCTTTTTTTGTTGTCGGCTAGCCGACTTCTGATACAGGAAATTTAGCACAAACACCATCAATTTTAATTGTGGTGTGTAAGTGCACATTGCTTTAAAAATAGCAATGAAAATAGCAATGAAAAAATCAAAAGAAAATGCTAAAGGCGCACTTATACGTCATCAAAGATGACGTTGCGCTAAAACCACTAAAACCTGTATCAGATTTCGCTTCGCTCAAACAAAACTGACTTGCGTCAGTTGAAACATTCAAAGCAGTTAAAGTCCAGTCGTTATCTCCTTCGGACTTTAACTGCTTTGAATGTTGGCTTTAAATGGGTCTAATTTGCTCTCTAAGCCATTTTAGCTGTTAAATGCATAATTAGCTGTCTGTCAACGGTAAATCGACGTAGAACGGCTTTTAGCCGTTCTAGGAGGCTTTAAGGAGTTGACAGACTCACTAGACCAAGACACTTTTGCGCATGCAAAGAAAAGCACACCTGCTTTTTTTGCCTGCCTCACGGCGAGTGCGGGGTGAGTTTGAGCGGGAGCACCCGCTCATTTATGGGGTCAAGCTGACACAGCTTGCAGGTTTGGGCAGCGCCCATGGTTTTATTCGTGTGGGATATAAATTTGAAAATCAGGGGGGCGAGGGAGCGAATTTTGCGACCGTACTACGACCCCCCTTTTAAGTGCCGAGTGCCAATTTTGGTTAAAAATGGTCTTCAAGCCTTTAATATCAATGGTTACAGAGTTTTAAATCTCGGCGAGTTTTCGGCGAGTTTTTAGCGAGTTTTTAGCGAAATAGAGATTTATAGCATATATTATTGACAATAATGTTGCAAAAAAGCATAATAATGGTGTACTTAAATTTGATTTAGTTTGGAGTAAAAATATGGCTACAAATAAAAAAAGAATTACGGTCAGTCTAACCGAAGACCAGTATTTTACTTTGGAAAATCTTGCGAAAGAAAAGGGTTTTTCTAAGTCTGCAATTTTAGCTTTAGCTTTAGAAAATTATTCAAGAAAGGAATTAGAACAAAAAAAATAAGCGAAAACTCGGCTTGGGCAAGACGATAGTTTCCGCTAAACATTGTTGTTCTATCAAGGCTATTTTAACATT
>NZ_JBTYYZ010000026.1:0-1552 GCF_054881455.1 Companilactobacillus sp. FL22-3
GTCATTCACTAATCGAACTAATTCCTCAAATGTCTTCGGAGTTGGGTGTCTGTCCATCCATCGAAGCTTGAATTCACTCCACCAACGTTCCATTGGGGCATTGTCATATGGCGTTCCTGGACGGGACATACTTCTGGTGACGCTATGTTGATCAAGGAAATTATTAAATGAGTTCGATGTGAAGGCGGCTCCTCGATCTGTATGTACCATCGGATGAACATTCCCTGATAAATTGAATGCCCGTTGAAACGTCTCTATTTCGGCCTTTGATGTCTCAGTTTCACTAATATTACTAGCTATCAAGCATCTTCCGTAGAGGTCCAGAACTCCACTTAGTCGTACTTTGTTTTGACCGTTGATCCCCCAAGTTAGCTCCGTTGAATCAGATAGCCAAACTTGGTTTGGTTTTTCTACCTCAAAGTTTTGATCAAGGACGTTATCCTTGATATAGACCTCTTCTTGTTTGGACCTATTATGTTTCTTCTTTCTAGATTGGCAACAAATATTCAGTTCCATCATCAAACGCTTAACTTGTTTGATCGTAACTGGAAAATCAATTTCTTCGTCCATTTCTAAATTGGTAAGGATCGTACCTGCACCAATGGTCCTAGTATTCAATTCGTACCAATGCATGATCCTCTTCTTGAGTAATTTATCCCGTGTCTCTCGAGCAGTTTCAGTTCTATGAAAAAACTTGTTGTAAGCTTGTCGACTTACTCCAATCACTCCGAGTAGGAGAGTTATAGCTCCGTGATGATTCTGACTGACTTCCTTTATTGCTTGGTAAGCCAACCGGTTTTGTTGTTTCACCCCCTGTGCCGAAGTTCCTCTAATTTTTTTGCGAATTCTTCAATTATCTTTTGATCTCGAAGTTGAGATTTCAATCGACGTATTTCTAAGTTTGCTTTATCTAGGTCCGTCATATCTTCTGCAGCTTTGCGTTTACCACGACGATCGAGGAGAGCCTCATATCCATTTTCATTGGATTTTAAGACCCATGATCTAACTTGTTGATATGATACTGAGAATTTTTCAGCTGCTTCGTTGTATGAATGGTGTTCTTTTACGACGTATTCAACGATTTCAATACGTTCTTCAAATGTAGTTTTACGTGACATAATGGGAACTTTCTTTCCAGACGATTTAGTCTTGATTAATTTCCCATTATTATACTTGATTATCCAATCATGTACTTGAAATATATTGCGTAATCCATAATTGTAAACTAATTCTTCTAAAGTGCCTTTACCTTCAAGATAGTCATGAACAACATTCAGCTTAAATTGATAACTATATTTTGATCTGGTTTTGCGGGCTTTGAGTCCATCTAAACCTTCTTGACGTACATGCATCAGCCAATTCTTAAATCCACTTCTACTCACCCCATTGTTTCTTGCAAAGGTCGCTAATGGAACGTCTGAGCTCTTGAACAAACTGATCAGGCGTACCTTTTCTTCAAAACTAAACCTATTTCCAGGCATGCAAAAATCCCTCCATAATCATCGGATGAAATTATATTATTTCATCTGACAACCACAAAGGGATTATCGCA
>NZ_JBTYYZ010000027.1:0-1398 GCF_054881455.1 Companilactobacillus sp. FL22-3
TGAAGTGCAACACAAAAGTTAGACAAAATTGAATAATTTTTAAGCTACCAAGGCATGCTCCCTGTATTCACGGGGAGTCATGCCTTTTGTTTTTCTTGAAACTCTTTGATCATTAAACCATTTGACGTATTCTTTTGAAATCTCTTGAAGTTCTTCAATATTTTCGCAAGGCGGAAATCCATTAAGACATTCTGTTTTGTAGAGATGGAAGAAACTTTCAATTGGCGCATTATCTAGACAATTTCCCTTGCGAGACATACTTTGTACAAAATCATTTTCAGAGAGTTTATCAATATAATATTCTAATTGGTAATGCCAGCCCTGGTCAGAATGAATTGTTGGCATTGTTTCTTCTGGAAGAACCATTATGAGTTCATTTAGGGTATCCATAATCAATTCACTATTAGGACTATTACTCATTTGAAAGGCCAGGACTTCTTTACTTGCCTCATCTGTTATTGCAGAGATATAAGCCCATTTAGTATCTGCTAAGCGAACTTGTGTAACATCAGTGTGTAGAATTTTGAAGGGTACAGTTTCATCAAATTTTTGTTTTAAAACATTGGGAGCTACTTTTCCGACAGTACCTTTATATGAAGAGTACTTTCCGTTCTTATGTTGATTATAAAGACTCACTTGAACTCCTAATTCGCCCATTAAGCGACGCACTACGGCGTCGGCCACATGGATATTCAACTTAGCTAGTTCGTCATTTACACGTCTATAACCGAAGGTTAGACGTCCGCGCCATCTGCCTCTTTCTGCAATTTTCAATATCTCTACTTTGATGTCTTTATACTTATCTAGATGATTCTTGATGCGCTTACGTTCATCATGGTATGTAGCTTTCTTAAGACCAATAGCCTTAAGGATTTCACCGATTTTATATCGTTCTTTTTTGGGAAGGGACTCTTGTTCGACCCTGATCTGATCCACTATTTGCGTTTTTTCTCGCCCTTTGAGGTCCCGAACAGGGTCATTGATTTTTTTAAGATGTCATTCTCCAACTTTGTATCGTACAATTCCTGATTTTTCTTTGCCAGCTCTTCACGAAGTCGATCTACCTCGTTCTTATTTACCAATTTACGTAACTTCTTTTTATCATGTTTCACTTTAGATTTCCTGCCTTTCGGATGAGACTTCAAGGCTTCTATACCATACTGGTTGAAGGCCGTCCTCCAAAAGCTTATCTGACATGAATTAACATCAAATTTTGCGGACACTTCGGCTAAAGTTTCATCATGAGTTTGATAGTAGTTTATCACATCCATTTTGAATTCAGCCGTGAAATTTCTTTTAGTCCTTTTTCGTTTAAGCGCGTCTGCACCGCTTAAACGGTACTTTTGAATCCAAAAACTAACTTGTCGTTTGGATATATTATGTTTCTCCGCAAGATGA
>NZ_JBTYYZ010000028.1:0-1379 GCF_054881455.1 Companilactobacillus sp. FL22-3
CACTTCGAACTGCTGTAAACTCTTACTCGATTAAGTCCTCGATCTATTAGTACTGCTCAGCTCCATGTATCGCTACACTTCCACCCGCAGCCTATCTACGTCATGTTCTCTAACGGATCTTACTTCCATAAAGGAATGGGAAATCTCATCTCGAGGGGGGCTTCACACTTAGATGCTTTCAGCGTTTATCCCTTCCATACGTAGCTACCCAGCGATGCGCCTGGCGGCACAACTGGTACACCAGAGGTATGTCCATCCCGGTCCTCTCGTACTAAGGACAGCTCCTCTCAAATTTCCTACGCCCGCGACGGATAGGGACCGAACTGTCTCACGACGTTCTGAACCCAGCTCGCGTACCGCTTTAATGGGCGAACAGCCCAACCCTTGGGACCGACTACAGCCCCAGGATGCGATGAGCCGACATCGAGGTGCCAAACCTCCCCGTCGATGTGAACTCTTGGGGGAGATAAGCCTGTTATCCCCAGGGTAGCTTTTATCCGTTGAGCGATGGCCCTTCCATATGGTACCACCGGATCACTAACTCCGACTTTCGTCCCTGCTCGACTTGTCAGTCTCGCAGTCAAGCTCGCTTATACGTTTACACTCTGCGAATGATTTCCAACCATTCTGAGCGAACCTTTGAGCGCCTCCGTTACATTTTAGGAGGCGACCGCCCCAGTCAAACTGCCCACCAGACACTGTCCCCCACCGCGCTGAGCGGCGTGGGTTAGAGCTTTCATATAACAAGGGTAGTATCCCACCAACGCCTCCTTCGAAACTAGCGTTCCGATATCAACGGCTCCTACCTATCCTGTACATGTCACACAAAAACTCAATATCAAGCTACAGTAAAGCTCCATGGGGTCTTTCCGTCCTGTCGCGGGTAACCCGCATCTTCACGGGTATTATAATTTCACCGAGTCTCTCGTTGAGACAGTGCCCAAATCATTACGCCTTTCGTGCGGGTCGGAACTTACCCGACAAGGAATTTCGCTACCTTAGGACCGTTATAGTTACGGCCGCCGTTTACTGGGGCTTCAATTCTCAGCTTCGCAAAAGCTAACTGATCCTCTTAACCTTCCAGCACCGGGCAGGCGTCAGCCCATATACGTCATCTTACGATTTAGCATAGACCTGTGTTTTTGATAAACAGTTGTTTGGGCCTATTCACTGCGGCTGGCTGTTACACCAGCACCCCTTCTCCCGAAGTTACGGGGTCATTTTGCCGAGTTCCTTAACGAGAGTTCACTCGCTGACCTTAGGATACTCTCCTCGACTACCTGTGTCGGTTTGCGGTACGGGCAGTTTATTTCTAACTAGAAACTTTTCTCGGCAGTGTGAGTTACTGTGCTTCGCTACTAAAATTTCACTCCCCATCA
>NZ_JBTYYZ010000029.1:0-1304 GCF_054881455.1 Companilactobacillus sp. FL22-3
GTTTAATTGGAAAAACAGCTTATTAATCAAACATGCCATTGGTGAAGATGTAACCAAGCAACTGCTGACTATTAACCAGCAGACGACATCACTAGCACAAGCTAACCAGTTGTTAAATAAAGTGGTGGAACGAGCAACAAAAAAGCTTTATCCGGAACTTGATTTTGAACAGACAACCGCCGCTGAACGACGGGAACTGATTAAAGAAACTAATAGTGAACAAACGATTTTCAAAGGCAGTGAATTAAACGAACGTTTAATGAATATTCGAAACGACTTATTAACCCAGCAATTATTGACGTTTACCAAGCGGCCATATACCAGCTGGCAGTTAGTTAATCAGCAGGCCCAAACAATTGAGAAGCAATTAACCACGGTACTAGCCAAACATGGTCACCAGTTAGACGATTTGAAGCATACTGATCGGGGCATGCTAGCCGCTTATCAACCTAACGAACTCGAATTCATTTCTAAAGCGGTGAAAAATTTACGGGTCATGCGGGAAGTTAAAGCCGTAGTGCAAACTCAATACAACAGCATTCTAACGACCGCTTTTCCGAACAGCGACCTCGATAAGCTAGAGCCGATTGACAAGGAGCAAATCTATACCGCTGTGGTTTACTATGACCCAGAATTAAAGCCATTAAGCGCCGATGATCTTAGTCAATTGCAACAGCAGCCACCGGTAGTCTTTACTAGTCAGCAACACCAAGCCGGTTTAAATTACCTGTTAGGTAAAATGGAATTAAAAGATATTCAGGATCATCGACTGCAACGGGTCTTAAAACATGATGGCACCCGGCAACTGTTTATCGGCGAATGTGGCCAAGATCCTAAGTTGGATCACAAACAAATTGAAATGGTGCAAGCCCGTTTGAAACAACAGACAACACGGTTTGATCAATATAAGCAAGACCAAATTAAGGACTATCAGGCCATTAATTACCACCCAACTAGCCCGAAAAACTACCTGACTAATATTTTGGACGAAGCCTTAGTGACCATTTTATATGCGAAAAATACAGACTATCTAAGAAAGCAGCAATTACGTGGCTTAAAAGAGACCGAGTGGGAAATGACGAAAAAGCAACGGCAACACCAAACCCGGAACCGGCATGAAGATGGGGGTATGCACTTGTAATCAAAGTGTAAAACAAAATGGTATCAATGCACCTATTTATGTGCTAAACTAAAGCTAAAATAAAGAAAGGAGACTCCACATGTGGCAAACAAACAAAAATGGCATAGTCTAGCACAAGCAAGTCGTGAATTAGGACATGGGCGCAACTATGTTAGTGCTTGGG
>NZ_JBTYYZ010000030.1:0-1194 GCF_054881455.1 Companilactobacillus sp. FL22-3
TCCGAATGGGGGAACCCAAATATCGTAATGGATATTTACTTGTTTGTGAATACATAGCAATCAAGAGGAAGACGCAATGAACTGAAACATCTAAGTAGTTGCAGGAAGAGAAAGAAATTCGATTCCCTGAGTAGCGGCGAGCGAAACGGGAAGAGCCCAAACTAAAGAGCTTGCTCTTTAGGGTTGTAGGACTGATGTTGTGAGAACAAAAGGTGACGATAGTTGAACAAGCTGGAAAGCTTGGCCAAAGAGAGTGAAAGCCTCGTAAACGAAATCTGACCCACTCCATTCAGTATCCTGAGTACGGCGGAACACGAGAAACTCCGTCGGAATCCGGGAGGACCATCTCCCAAGGCTAAATACTCCCTAGTGACCGATAGTGAACCAGTACCGTGAGGGAAAGGTGAAAAGTACCCCGGAAGGGGAGTGAAATAGATCCTGAAACCGTGTGCCTACAAGTAGTCAGAGCCCGTTAATGGGTGATGGCGTGCCTTTTGTAGAATGAACCGGCGAGTTACGTTAACATGCAAGGTTAAGATGAAAAGTCGGAGCCGTAGCGAAAGCGAGTCTGAATAGGGCGACTAAGTATGTTGATGTAGACCCGAAACCAAGTGACCTACCCATGACCAGGTTGAAGATGCGGTAAAACGCATTGGAGGACCGAACCCGTGTATGTTGAAAAATGCTGGGATGAGTTGTGGGTAGCGGTGAAATTCCAAACGAACTTGGAGATAGCTGGTTCTCTCCGAAATAGCTTTAGGGTTAGCCTCGGGGATTAGGATCGTGGAGGTAGAGCACTGTTTGGACTAGGGGCCCGTCTTGGGTTACTGAATTCAGATAAACTCCGAATACCATTGATCTATACCCGGGAGTCAGACGATGAGTGATAAGATCCACCGTCGAAAGGGAAACAGCCCAGATCACCAGTTAAGGTCCCAAAATTCATGCTAAGTGGAAAAGGATGTGGAAACGCATAGACAACTAGGATGTTGGCTTAGAAGCAGCCATTCATTCAAAGAGTGCGTAATAGCTCACTAGTCGAGTGATTCTGCGCCGAAAATGTACCGGGGCTAAGCATGATACCGAAACTGTGGATGTGTCGTAAGACACGTGGTAGGAGAGCGTTGTAAGAGCATTGAAGCTGTACCGTGAGGAGCAGTGGAGTTCTTAGAAGTGAGAATGCCGGTATGAGTA
>NZ_JBTYYZ010000031.1:0-1175 GCF_054881455.1 Companilactobacillus sp. FL22-3
TGAGCAGACATAGAGAAGAATTCCCAGAAGAATTAATGCTTGGTTCTGGGAAAAGCAAGTTAATATCTGATGAAGGCATAGAGTGGATTAAGAAGCACATAAAAAAAGAGGGCGTCCTCGTCAGCAGTAGAGTTGCTAACGGGGATCAGCACCTGGAAGTTACGATTCTAGGTGTCACCCTCCTAACAATCCATTTTACCGGGCGGGTTAGGGGAAAGCTAGTTGTTTAGCGTCCCTAACGCGCTTTTTTTGAGGAGGTGATCCAATGAAAGTAGAAAGCTGGCAAGGCATTAATGGCAAGCTAGTTCATGATGATCAAAAGGCGATTGTGGTTGATGATGACCACGCATTAACTGATCCAAAACAGTTACAAGCAATTTTAGATCAAGACGGTCAGCCAATTGACGAAGTCCGGCAAGCAATGATTAAGAAGACCGTTAAACGCCAGTTGAAGACTGAGCCGTTAAAGCTTAGGGGCTGGTTTAATCGCCATCAAGACAGTCAAAATGCTAAAAAGACAGAAAAATTGGTAAGTGATAAACCGACTCATCAATATAAGCAGATTAAAAATGAAATGACCTTTTTTGGTGAGAGTTTCCTGGAAGGCTTCTTAGGCTTCTATGGCTTAGAAGTTGATAACGCCTTAGGCCGTTACGAACATAATTTGCATGTCTTAGAGGCCCAAGAATTAGGTCAGTCAGAAAAAGAGTATTACTTAGCCACGAGTGAAAACGGCCGCGTCAAATTAGCCACCGATCCATTACCAAGCCAGCAAATTGCCGAGGAACAATTGAACAAGTTCTATCAGCGTAAGCCAGAAGAAACGCAGGCAGAACAAATTCAATTACGAACATCAGAAGACGATGGGAAGGAGGAATAACATGAAGTTCAGCAAAGTAAAAGCGTTAGCAACTACTGGAGCTACTGCGATTTATTTGGGCTTGATGAACGCCCAGGTTGTTTTGGCGGCGGACGGTGGCGAAGTTAAAAGCAAGCTAACCAGCGCTGGTAAGACGATTCAAAGTATTTTAACTGGGTTGGTCGTTTTAGTTGGGATTTGTGTGGCGCTATTTATTATTATCAAAAGAATGCCTGACGCAGACGATCCGCGAGAGAAATCAGAGGTTTATCATGCGGTTGGCCGGGTGGCTGGTTTAGTGGCCTTAGCGGCAGCC
>NZ_JBTYYZ010000032.1:0-1067 GCF_054881455.1 Companilactobacillus sp. FL22-3
GGTAGATTGCAACAATTAATCGAATTTTTCGGACAAGTCACCAAAGAAGACTTGGAGTGGCGTTTTCCACCCTAAACATTTCCGGGGACGCCAGTTTAAGTACTTTGAGATCATAGTCAGCTCTTCGTCCGTAACGCTCTCAATTGGCTGGTTCTTTGGAATGTGTAGCCGAATCTCGCGGTTCAACCGTTCGTTGGTTCCGCGTTCATGTGGCGCATACGGGTGTGCAAAATAATGGGCAATTCCGCAGGCTTCAATTTCCTTGAAGCCTGCGAATTCCTTACCGTGATCACTGGTGATTGACTTGACCAAGCCGCGCAACTCCTCGTTAAGCTCTAGGATTGCCTTAGTCATAGCTTTACTATCACGTCCCGGTAAACGACGAATAATCATTAGTCGGGACTTACGATCAGTAAAGGTAGCTAGGACCTCGCCCCTGGTTTTTCCTGATAGGATGGTATCGACTTCAAAATGACCAATCTCTTGACGCAGGTTAGCCTCGTCCGGGCGTTGGTTGATAAACTTCGCCCCACGTGTGTACTGACCACGACCGTCGTGGCTCTTTCGGTACCGCACACCGTGGTCTGGAAGGACCTCGCGTTTGATGTCCAACCAGCCCTTGTCCAGCCAGTTATAGAGGGTTTTGAATGGCATTTGGAGAATATGCGCGATGACTTCAAAACTCCACCGCTGTTCGAGAATGATCCCACGGACGAATTCTCTTAAATTCTCTGTTAGAAGAGTTTTCCGCCCCCGGTGAGTTAGCTTCTTTTCGCAGTCTTCCTGAGCTTGATCAGCGTCATAGTATCCCTTAGGACAGCGCTTTAGTTCATAGTTGATGGTTGAAGGAACTACACCAACTTCTTCAGCAATTTGTTTTTGTGAGTAACCAACCTTAAGCAGCGTTTGGATGACAGTTCTATCCGATAATGTTAAAATGTGACTCATGGGTAATGGACTCCTATTGTTTATAGTTTTGTCACTTAAAACAATACCGGGTCCATTGCCCTTTTTCTATCCAAATTTTTCGTCTGGGTAGAATTCTATTTAATCTTACAATCTACCAT
>NZ_JBTYYZ010000033.1:0-751 GCF_054881455.1 Companilactobacillus sp. FL22-3
TTAATCTGATCGTTAGACAAATTAGCATAATCTAAATTGGCTTGACTGATGATTTGTTTACCTAGCCGTTGTTCAATCTTATTTTTTTCGTCCTTAATTTTTTGATTAAGGGCTTTTAATTTAGCTTCTTGTTTTTCTAAGTTACTTTGAGACATAACGATCCCTCCAATCGTATTAAAAATAATCACCGACACTATATCATACAGAGAACGTAAAGTCAAAGGATAGAAGTTGAAATAGCGAAGCGGAAGGCATACACTAAGTTAAAGTTAAGAGAATCAGAAGACCGAGTGAAACGAGGTCAATGCGCACTTACACATAGAATGAATTCTATGTTGTGCTAACCCCAAAATCCTGTATTAGAAGTCGCCGATGGCGACAACAAAGTCAAGCCCATATAATCAAAGTAAAGAGGTGACTAACATGGCAATATTTCATATGAGTTTTAGTAATATTAGTGCTGGTAAAGGACGCAGTGCCATTGCCAGTGCCGCTTATAGAAGTGGTGAAAAATTATTTGATAATCAAGAAGGCCGCCACTATTTTTATGCCCGCTCGGTTATGCCAGAAAGCTTTATTTTAACCCCAAAAAACGCACCAGAATGGGCCAGTAATCGAGAACAATTATGGAATGAAGTTGAAAAGAACGATCGTAAATCAAACTCACGGTATGCAAAAGAATTTAACGTGGCTTTACCGGTAGAATTAAGTGAATCCGAACAGAAAGAATTACTGACAAAATATGTGCAAA
>NZ_JBTYYZ010000034.1:0-735 GCF_054881455.1 Companilactobacillus sp. FL22-3
GGCAAATTACAAGTTTAATCCGAACAAGCCCGGAATCTTTCAATGGCAGTCTGTTGATGATGTATTTTTAATGGTCGTTGATTAATTAGTTCAAGTGCTGCTAGGATCTCATCAGTCGTTACTTGGCTAAAATTGGTCTTTTTCGGGAAGAACCAGCGTAACCGTCTATTAAAATATTCATTGGAACCTCGCTCCCATGGTGAATATGGATGGCAAAAATAAACTTTGATCTGATAATCCTGTTCTAAGGCCTGATAATTGGCAAACTCTTTACCATGATCAACAGTAATGGATTTTACTTGGGGACCGAAGGCCCCCATAAACTTGCCAAAGGCGGTGTTTAGAGCCTTAGCCGTTCTATTAGGGGCTTTGATGGCCCATAGAAGTCGGGTCTTACGTTCTACGAATGTAACCAGACATGATCGTGACTCACTTCGACTAGAAAGCACCGTATCTACTTCCCAATGACCAAAAGCTAACCGTTGATTAACAGTTGTTGGCCGTTGTTCGATGGAAGTCCCACTTGTAAATTTCCCACGATTTTCGCTCACTCGGTGCTGGCGGACATTCCGATTGGGTAGATCAGTCAATTTGAAGGGGAGCCAGCCACGATTAAGCCAATTATAAATTGACGCAGTGCTCAAGTTATAAGCGGCCGCAATGGTTTCTGGTGACCAGGTTAATCGTAAGTGATTGGTAATTAAAGTCGCTAATGCTGCCGTCAGCATCGAACGA
>NZ_JBTYYZ010000035.1:0-614 GCF_054881455.1 Companilactobacillus sp. FL22-3
ACGGTCGTTCAGCGCATAAAATATCATTAAATTTATGAGAATAGTATAACATCAAACTAATCATGAAATGAAGAGCCTTTAACAAATAATCGAGATAATTTCCTTTCTTTCGCAATCTTATATACAGTACGGTCTGAGACATTGCACATAGAGGCTACCTGAGATACGGTAATATCGGGGTTGCAGTATAACTTAGCTATCTTATCCTTTACCTTATTGTCTAGTGCAGGTCTTCCCAACATTTTGCCATCCAATTTAGCTTGTCGCAGTCCCTCTCTAGTACGCTCACGTAAAGTATTAACTTCAAACTCACTGAACATAGCCAACAATTGCATCATCAGAACACCCGTTGGTGTTGAGGTATCAATATCATCTTTCAACGATTTAAAGGCTATATTGTTAGCTTTTAGGTCTTCGAGAATACTTAATAATGAAGACATCTTACGTGATACTCTATCTAACTTAACAACCACAAACGTTACTTTATACCCTTGCTTTGACAGCCTTTTACAATATGTTAAAGCCTTTTTAAATTCAGGTCGATTATCTTTGCGACCAGAAATTTTTTCACTATATATAACACTAATATTATTGTCTGTAAGTATCCTCTTTTG
>NZ_JBTYYZ010000036.1:0-609 GCF_054881455.1 Companilactobacillus sp. FL22-3
TCTTTTTGTAAGGCGAGATACCGCCGTTTGAGACCATTGAGATAAGCCGTCATATTGACGGGAATCGTCGGTTCTAAGAACTGTAATGTGTCATCAACGCCTTCACCTAAGGTACTCATGAGAAACGCGCCATAGTCCTCAAAAACGTCCTGTTGTTCGGTTTCATTAAGTAGATCCAGGTTGATCCCACTAACTTCCAAAATGCCAACGAGATTACCCGTTTTGGTAACTTCGTAGTTACCATACATACCCACCACCAAGCTCATGTCATCAATGGTCTCTTTGCCACCATTGATTTTAGGCGGTTGGTAATCCCAATCGAGCTTCACTGATTTATTGGCGGTTTTGCTCTTCTTCAAACGCATTTAGTTCACCTCGCTTCTTCGGTTTTAAATAAAACAGTTTCTGACCATTGGCATAGCGGCGTTTCAACTTAAAGTTATCCCGCACCTTAATATTCTTCCGCGCCGCAACTGGCCTAATTGTTAAAATAGCCATGACAATCGTCATGGCTAAGACAACAATCACTATTTTTATCAGGACTAAGATCAGACCATAGGGTGGGATCGCAATAAAAATTAAGCCCACTAGTCCTGCCAGTCCCGCTAC
>NZ_JBTYYZ010000037.1:0-456 GCF_054881455.1 Companilactobacillus sp. FL22-3
AGCATGCGCTGTTTATCATCTAAATGTTCTAAATCGACATAGGTTTTCAATTGCTGACTTAGATGACTAATTGTGTGTTTTTCAGAGAACGATAGCTCGTCAGTTAACGCGTCAAAATGTTCATGATTTCTTATCTTTTCGTCAAGATTATGATATTTAGCTTGAGCGTTTCTTTGCGCTCTAACTTGTTGATTAAATGCTTTTCGATTTTTTCTTTGGCTGTTAATGCCTTCGTGTTGGGTAGGTGTCTCTTGAATCCCTTGATAGACAAACGATTTTTCACTAATCCGATCCGGAATATTTTTTTGTGCTAAGAACTGATTAACACTCAACGCCCAATTTTTTCGCCACTCATTAATTTTTTCCTTTTTATCCCAATCAACCAACCAAATTTTTCTTTGTTTTGGAAACCCGCTTTTGGTTAAAAGTTGCTTGCCATTTTCATCTTTAATGTAC
>NZ_JBTYYZ010000038.1:0-405 GCF_054881455.1 Companilactobacillus sp. FL22-3
GCTTTTAGCCAAGCATTTTTCTGAATTTTTAAAGGTAAAGTCCGTAAATCATTAACCATACGTGATGGGGAAATTCCATGTCTAATCAATATGAAAAACTAGTCGAGAAGCAAGCGCGTTTAAAACAAAAAATTGAGCGGGAAGATTTTAAATTACGGCAATCTAAATACTATGAAAGCCGACAAGACCGCAAAGCACGTTCTCGCCAATTAATTCAAAAAGGGGCTTTGCTCGAAAAATACTTTCAAGCTAATAACCTCTCGGTCGAACAAACCGAAGAACTTTTAAAAATATTTGCTGACTATGTTAACGCCCATAAACCGGATAAATTAAAAAACGATCAACCTAATAACTAGGCCGATCGTTTTTATTTTCAGGATTGTTTTTTGGCTTAATTTCTGGATT
>NZ_JBTYYZ010000039.1:0-295 GCF_054881455.1 Companilactobacillus sp. FL22-3
ATGGAAATACATCCATTTTTATCGCGCAGTTTTCGGTGTTTCTTTAATTCATTAATTCTTAATATCCAGTTTTCAAGGTACGAGTTTGACATCTCTGTCAATGGAGGTTAACGGGATCGAACCGATGACCTCCTGCTTGCAAAGCAGGTGCTCTCCCAGCTGAGCTAAACCCCCATGGTACTATTATATTTTCTGAGAATGGGCCTAAATGGACTTGAACCATCGACCTCACGCTTATCAGGCGTGCGCTCTAAACCAGCTGAGCTATAGGCCCGAAACAGCGCCCGGTAGGCCT
>NZ_JBTYYZ010000040.1:0-222 GCF_054881455.1 Companilactobacillus sp. FL22-3
CGAAAGACCAGTGAGAATCTGGTCGGCCGAAAGACTAAGGTTTCCTGGGGAAGGCTCGTCCTCCCAGGGTTAGTCGGGGCCTAAGATGAGACCGAGAGGTGTAATCGATGGATAACAGGTTGATATTCCTGTACCAGTTTATTTTGTTTGAACGATGGAAGGACGCAGGAGGATGATGTGTGCGCGCTGATGGATATGCGCGTCCAAGCAGTAAGTCTTGAT